>JBGPZR010000423.1:0-2379 GCA_041493845.1 Terriglobia bacterium
GGAAAATACATCAACCGCTGGGAATCGAAGCGCGAAAAACTGGCGTACGAAATTGACGGCATCGTGATCAAGGTGAATGAAATCGCGATGCAAAACGAGCTGGGATTCACGGCCAAGGCTCCGCGCTGGGCGATTGCTTACAAGTATCCCGCGCATCAGGAAACCACGGTCGTAAACGAAATCAGAGTTCAAGTGGGCCGTACCGGCGTGCTCACTCCGGTGGCCGATCTCCAGCCCGTGCGGGTGGGCGGCGTTACAGTGAGCAGTTCCACACTCCACAACATGGATGAAATCGAGCGCCTCGGCCTCCACGCCGGCGACACAGTGCTCGTCGAACGGGCGGGCGAGGTGATCCCGCACGTGGTGAAAGTTGTGAAGCACGGAAAGGAGGAGAGGCGTTTTCGCATGCCGGAGAAGTGCCCGGAATGCGGCACGCGCATTCATCGTGTGGAAGGCGAAGTCGCCTACCGCTGCGTGAATGTGTCCTGCCCCGCACGGCGCAGAGAATCGCTGCTGCACTTCGCCGGGCGCCACGCGATGAATATTGACGGCCTGGGCGACAAGCTGGTGGACCAACTGGTGGAGAAAGGGCTGGTGAAGGATTTCGCCGATCTCTACAAACTGGATCTGGATTCGCTCGCGGGGCTCGAGCGCATGGCCGAAAAGTCCGCGCAAAACCTGCTCGACGAAATCGCCGCGAGCAAGAAGAACAGTCTCGCGCGCTTGATTTATGCTCTCGGCATCCGCTTCGTCGGCGAACGCACGGCGCAATTGCTCGCCGACCATTTCAGCTCGATGGACGAGCTGGCCAAGGCAACCGAGGAGGAGCTGAAGGAAGTTACCGAGGTCGGACCGAAAGTTGCCGAAGGCATCCTGGAATTTTTCTCTGAGCCTGCAAACCGCAAGCTGATCGAGCGCCTGCGCGCCGCCGGCGTAAATATGAAGAGCGAGCGCCAAGCGCCGAAGAGCGCGAAATTCGCTGGCAAGACTTTTGTATTCACCGGGACGCTCGCACGCCGGAGTCGCGAGGAGGCCGAAGCCCTGGTTGCTGCTCACGGCGGCAAGGCCGGCAGCTCCGTCAGCAAGAAGACCAGCTACGTGGTGGTGGGCGCCGACCCCGGCTCGAAATATGACAAGGCGAAATCACTCGGCGTGCCTATCCTGGACGAAGGGCAGTTCGAGAAGCTGCTGGCATCCAAATAATTTTTCGACGCCGGGCTGTCATGACTATCCCGCTGAATAAGCAAGAGTTATCCGCGGACAACATGGCTGTCCATTTGCAGTGCCCGCCTTTCATTTTTCATAACGATAATCACCTCGACACTCCTGGCCTCTGCCCTGATTGACGCGGGGAAGCGGCTCTTCCATCATCGTTGATCAGTGAGTCAATCCTGCGGTTCCGCAATAGGCGAGGATGACAACGCAGCGCCTCAATTTCGTCGGGCATGGACTGTCCTGGTGCCGGAGTCTGTCCTCTTCGTGGTCGAATTGGAGATGGAGCCTGCGTCGTGGAATTTGCAGGGCCGCAATATTTTCGTTAGCGCTGACGCTCGCTCCCACCCTGCGCGCACAATCCGGGCAGTCTGACTCATCGCGAGCCGTACCCATCCTCTCTGCCGGAGCGGGCTTCGTTACCACATTTGAAGGCGGCGACGCGCACCTCGGCCCGCTGATCGCGCCGGTGCTCCTGATTCCCATTGGCGACCGCTGGCTGATCGAATCGCGGGCTACGTTCGAATCCGACCTGTCGCGGCCACCGGGAAGCAACGATTTTCGTGGAAAGGTCGAGAAGAGCGTTGACTACCTGCAGTTGGACTTCCTTGCCAATTCTTACGTGACCTTCACGGTTGGAAGATTTCTGACGCCGTTCGGGATTTACAACGAGCGGCTGTACCCGATCTGGATTCGGAATCTCCAGAGCGATCCGTTGATTTTGCCCATCGGCATCGGACCAAGTAATGCGGGCACAGGCGCGATGGCGCGTGGAGGTTTTCGAGTTCATCCGAAGATCAATTTGAATTACGCGGTTTATTTTTCCGCGCTGAGCACTGTCCATCGGCTCGACTCCGATCGATTTGCGGGTGGCCGGTTGGGGATTTATCTTCCCGGGCCGCGGCTGGAGATTGGCGGGTCTTTTCAACATCTGCTGCAAGACGAGCGCTCAAACTCCTTCGGCTTTCATTTCGTCTGGCAGCCTCCCGCTGCTCCCGTGGACCTTCGCGGGGAATATGCACGGTCAGCGAGAGGCAGCGGCTACTGGGTTGAATCGGCCTACCGGTTGAATGAATTCCCGGTCTGGCGGAACACGTTGCGCCGCACGCAGATCGTCGCTCGCGCTCAGCAATTCTTTACGGGCGCTCTGCCGGGCGACTCGTTGCC
>JBGPZR010000305.1:0-3550 GCA_041493845.1 Terriglobia bacterium
AAGAATCTCGTGCGGCTTGCTGGCGTACGGGAGGGAACGCGTCAGGTGTTCAGCGTGAGAGATGTAGTGGGAATGAAGCCACCAGAACCGTGCGAAGCCGTGGCAGCTTTTGCCGGCAGCGGCATTTTTGCGCGGTCAACGGGATTGTAGAGTGTATCGCGCTCCACGGGAACGCGGCCGGCGGCGCGGATCAGGCGTTCGAGATCGGCGCGCGTCAGATGCTCAGGCGTGGTGGCGCCGGCGTCATGATAAATCTTTTCCTCGACCACGGTGCCGTCGAGATCGTTGGCGCCAAAGCGCAAGGCCACCTGCGCGATCCGCGGCGTGAGCATGATCCAGTAAGCCTTGATGTGGTCGAAATTATCGAGCAGCAGCCGTGAGACAGCGATGGTCTTCAGGTCGTCAATGCCGGTCGTGCTAGGCAGGTGCGAAAGCGCCGTATTGGCGGGGTGAAATGCCAGCGGGATGAAAGCGACGAATCCATGCGTCTTATCCTGAGTATCCCGAAGCTGGACGAGATGGTCCACGCGCTCCTCCGGCGTCTCGATGTGGCCGTAAAGCATCGTGGCGTTTGAGCGCAGGCCGATTTCGTGCGCCGTGCGCGCGATTTGCAGCCACATCTGGCCGCTCACTTTGTGATCGCAGATTATTTTGCGCACGCGCGGATGGAAGATCTCAGCGCCGCCGCCGGGAAGCGAATCCACGCCGGCGTTCTTCATCGCCAGCAGCGTGTCGCGAATGGAAAGCTTCGAGATGCGCGCGTAGTAGCCCACCTCAACCATGGTGAACGCTTTGAGATGGACCTGGGGGAAGCGCTGCTTCAGACCGCGGATCAGGTCAAGGTAATACTCGAACGGCAGGTCGGGATGCAGCCCGCCGACGATATGAAATTCGGTTGCGCCTTCCTCAACGCCTTCTGCAGCGCGCTGCCAAATTTCATCGAGCGCAAATGTGTACGCGCGCGGAGCATCCGGCGAGCGGCCAAAGGCGCACAGGCGGCAGTGTGCCACGCAGACGTTCGTCGGATTGATGTGCCGATTGACGTTGAAGTAGCAGATGTTGCCATGGCGCTTCTCGCGCACATGATTGGCAAGCCAGCCGACGGCAAGCAAGTCGTGCGACTGGTAGAGCATCAGGCCCTCTTCGGCAGTCAGGCGCGCGCCAGCGAGAACTTTATTCGCGACCGGTTCGAGCCGCGCGTCGGTGATTTGGAGTCCTGCAGTCATTTCCCTGTCAATGGATGTAAATTTCAGGGCCGCATCACCACAGCGGCCGCGCCCCAGAAAAGCAGGAACAAAAGACTAATATAGCCATTCACGGTGAAAAACGCAGCATTGATTTTGCTGAGGTCGTTCGGCTTCACCAGCGAATGCTCGTAGCCCAGCAGCCCCGCAACCACCCCGACGCCTGCCCAGGCCGGCCAGGCGAGGTGAAAACTCCAGGCAAGCCATGCGAGTAGGCCGATCATCAGGACGTGTATGGAGCGCGCGATCAGCAGTGCCCGGGCAATTCCAAATTTCTTTGGGATCGAATACAGGCCCGCGGACTTGTCGAACTGAACGTCTTGGCAAGCGTAGAGCACGTCGAAGCCGCCCACCCAGAGCGTCACCGCTGCGCACAGGATCAGCATGCGCCAGTCGAGCGAGCCGCGCACAGCGATCCAGGCGGCCGCGGGAGAGATCCCGAGGCAGAAGCCGAGGACGAAATGCGACCAGGCGGTGAATCGCTTGGTGTAGGAATAGGCAAACAGGATGGCGAGAGCCACAGGAGAAAGTTTCAGCGCCAGCGGATTCAATTGCCACGCGGCGATAACGAGGACAGCTGACGCCATCAGCGTGAAGGCCCAGGCGAATCCGAGGCTGAGTTCACCGGCGGGCAATGCGCGATTCGCGGTGCGCGGGTTGCGGCGGTCGTACTCGATGTCGGCGATGCGATTCATGGTCATGGCTGCGGAACGCGCACCCACCATGGCGATCACAATCCAAAGAATCTGGCGCCATGACGGCAGACTGCCGCCGGCGCGGGCGGCGAGAAGAGCGCCTACGAGCGCAAACGGCAGCGCAAATACGGAGTGCTCGAATTTAATCATCTCGAGCACGATGCGGATTCGAGACTTGCTCATTTTCGGATCAGCCATAGAGATAAAGAAAGAGTATTCACCGCCGAGACGCACCCTTCGGTTCCACTCAGGGTAAAGAGAACGCCGAGATAAGTGCTCAAATCAAATTTATCGCCTCCATGCTTACCGGCTTCTTTACATCTTACTTCCGTGCGCCTGTGCGGCAAGAGCGCTAGGTCTTGCCACCCTTCCAGCGATATTGCTTTTCCTGCGGGAGGCCGAGTTGCGCGAGCACGCGGTAGGCGAACTGCTCGACCATGTCTTCGATGGTCTTCGGACCGTAGTAGAACGCCGGCATCGCGGGCATCACGATTGCGCCCGCGTCGTGCACGCGCAGCATATTTTCCAGGTGAATCCGGTTGAGCGGCGTCTCTCGCATGCAGAGCACCAGCGGGCGGCGCTCCTTCAAGCAAACATCCGCGGCGCGCGTCAGCAGGTCGCCGGCGGTGCCCGCCGCGATGGAGCCAAGCGCGCCGGCTGAGCACGGGATCACGACCATGCCGTCGACGAGCGCGCTGCCGGAAGCGATGCTCGCGCCGATATCCTTGTTCGGGAGATATTCGATTTTTTTCGCAGTCGTGCCGGTGAGGAGCGCAGGAAGCTTCTTCCCTTCGGACGCGACGATGCCCAGCTCCGTCGAAACGAGGCGCAAGCCCGCTTCGCTTGCTACCAGGAAGACGCGCGCCACCCGACGGTCTGAATCGAGCAAGCGCAGCAGAGTTTGAGCGTAAATCGCGCCGCTCGCTCCGGTGACGCCGACGGTGATGGTCTTTTCTTCAGTTTTCGCCGCTGCCATAGGTCGAACCATCGAGTCTAGGCGGGCGTTTTCTACAAAGTCAAGCAGCGCACAAGCGTGCCCGTAGAAGCCGGTGAAACAACTGCTCGCGCCTTGGGAGGCCTACGCGCGCTTGATGGCGCGCACCAGGAGCAGCAGAACCACAGCGCCGATCACCGCCATCACGAGTCGGCCGATCAAGCCATAGGCGCCCAGCCCCAGCAACGCGAAGATCCAGCCACCAAGCACCGATCCGACGATGCCGACAACCAGGTCCATGAGCACGCCCATGCCCGAGCCGCTGACGAGCTTGCTTGCAATAAACCCGGCGAGAATGCCGAGAAGTATTGTCCAGATGAGCCACATGGCCGCGTCTCCTTTGGGATGTGAAATCCACGGCGCCCGTGGGGTGGGACAACGGGGCACCCGACTGCGCGCCACTCTAGCACAGATTCGCGCGGGCGCAGTGGAAGACGCCCGGTGCTAGAATGCGTGCGCGACGGAATGGGGCACATGGACGAGCGCGACATTCGGAACCTGCTCGAAGCGGTGAAACGAGGAAAGCTGACGGTCGAAGGCTCTCTCGCGAAGCTGCGCCAACTTCCGTACGAGGATCTCGGGTTCGCAAAGATTGACCATCATCGGGCGCTGCGCCA
>JBGPZR010000268.1:0-3997 GCA_041493845.1 Terriglobia bacterium
CAAAAGAGCGCGGGCGCAACCGCTGTGAACTCGGCACACCCGCCGAACCCACTGGCAGCCATCGGCCCGACGCAGCGACAGTGCCTGCCCAATCCGCGATGAAGTAAGTTCCATACGCAACCGTATGGTGCAGCTTCTGCCCACATCTGTCGCCGCATGGTGGAATCTCGTTCCCTGATTTGAGGAATTTGGTGTACATTGGTGCCGGTAGAGCGAGCGCTTTCTAATGTCTGCTGCCGCTTGAAGGGGTCAGGCGATGAATCCGATCAAAGCTGCTACGGAACTCAACAACGCGACGCCCGCCGGGACGCGACGCGACTCGCTGACGATCACGGACAACCGCACAGGCCGCCAGTACGAAGTCCCCATCAAGCATGACACCATCCGCGCGATTGATTTGCGGCAGATCAAGGTAGGCGAATCGGATTTCGGCATGATGAGTTACGACCCGGCCTATTCGAATACCGCTTCTTGCACCAGCAAGATCACATTTATTGACGGTGGCAAAGGCATCCTGCGCTACCGCGGATATTCCATCGAAGAGCTGTCGGAAAAAAGCACCTATCTCGAGACCGCCTATCTGATTCTCCATGGCGAACTCCCCACAAAATCCCAGCTTGCCGATTGGACCTACCACGTCACGCATCACACTTTCATCCACGAGAGCATCAAGAAATTTCTCGACGGATTTCATTACGACGCCCACCCCATGGGCATGCTGATTTCCACCGTCGCCGCGCTCTCCACTTTTTATCCCGACGCCAAAGACATCTTCAATCCCGACTCGCGCCGCAAACAGACTTACCGCTTGATCGGGAAGATGCCTACGCTCGCTGCCTTTGCTTACCGGCACAGCCTGGGAATGCCGTTTGCCTATCCGGACAACGATTTGAGCTACTCCGGCAATTTCCTGAACATGCTTTTCCGCACCACGGAGCTGAAGTACCGTCCGAATCCGACGCTCGAGCGGGCTCTCGACATCCTCTTCATCCTGCACGCGGACCACGAACAGAATTGTTCCTCGAGCGGCATGCGCGGCGTGGGCAGTTCGCATGTGGATCCCTATTCCGCCACCGCTGCCGCCACCGCTGCGCTTTACGGCCCGCTCCATGGCGGCGCGAACGAGCAGGTCCTGCGCATGCTCATCGAGATCGGCTCAGTCAAAAACGTGCCCGAATATATCAAGCACGTGAAGGCCGGCGAAAGGCTGCTGATGGGTTTTGGCCATCGCATTTACAAGAATTACGATCCGCGCGCCAAAATTGTGAAGCACATCGCCTACGAAGTGTTTGATGTGATGGGGCGCAACCCGCTGATTGATATTGCGCTCGAATGCGAGCGCATTGCGCTCGAAGACGAATATTTCGTCAGCCGCCGCCTCTATCCCAACGTGGATTTTTATACCGGCCTGATTTATCAGTCCATGGGCTTTCCGGTGACCATGTTCCCCGTGCTCTTCGCCATCCCGCGCACTTCCGGCTGGATTGCGCAGTGGGAAGAGCTGCTGCTCGACCCGGAACAGAAAATTTCCCGGCCGCGCCAAGTTTACCTGGGCCACGATCTGCGCGGCTACATTCCGGTCGAACATCGCGGCTGAAGACTTTCGCCCCCTACTTTCGCCTCCCGCTCATTCTCCACAGGAAAAATCCCTCCGCTGCCTTTCCGCAGCGAAAAGTGATTGCATCTGGGCCGAATCTCTGGCAAAACACTCTCCACGTCCCGCAGGGGGCCATAACTCCATGGAAATTTCGACGCGCCAATCCGGCATCGCCACGATTGTGGACGTGACCGGCGATATTACGCTCTATAACTCGCCCGAAATGCGCAAGGTTTTGCTGGAGCTTCTGAAAGAGAAGCGCACGGCGCGTGTAATCGTCAACATGCTGAAGGTGAAGTATATTGACAGCGCCGGCGTCGCCTCGCTCGTCGAGGGCCTTAAAATTTCGCGCGATTTGAAGAGCACCTTCGCGCTCTATGGTCTCAGCCGCACGGCGCGAGAAGTTCTCGAGCTCACGCGGCTCATCAAAGTTTTCGAGGTCTATAACAACGAAGAGGAAGCCCTGCGTGGGGGCAGCAGCACGGCGGCCCCTGCTAGGTAAATTTCCGGACGCCTGCGGCGCGGATTTCTTCTGCACTTCCCGCCCGTCCCGAACCAGAGATGGCACTCACTGAATCCATCGGCGAAGCCACAATCAATGGGCTGGCATATGTAGGGGGCCTGGCGCGTCTGGCAGGCGGCTCTGCGCGGGCCATTTTCATCGAGCCATTCCGCGGCCGAAAACTCAACCTCAACCGCGCCATTCATCAGGCCATGGCGGTTGGCGTCGAAGCCCTTCCGATCGTTTCCCTGATCTCGTTTTTCATCGGCACGATCCTGGCATTGCAGGGCGCCTACGAGTTGCGCAAATTCGGCGCGCTGCACCTGGTGGCCAGCGCCGTGGCGATTTCCATGACGCGCGAGCTCGGCCCGCTGATGACCGCGGTGGTCGTCATCGGCCGTTCCGGCTCTTCCTTCGCCGCGGAAATCGGCACCATGAAGGTCAACGAAGAAATAGATGCGCTCGAGACCATGGCGCTCGAGCCTGTCCATTTCCTGGTGGCGCCCAAGTTTCTCGCCATGATCCTGATGATGCCCTGCCTCACCACCTGGGCCGATTTTATGGGTGTGCTCGGCGGCGGCCTTTTCGGCGTCACCAGCGCGGGCTTCACCTGGGCCGGCTACCTCCGCGCCACGATCGATGCCCTGATTCTGCGCGATATCGTCACCGGCCTGATCAAGAGCGTCATGTTCGGCCTGGTAATTACATCTGTGGGCTGCCAGGAGGGATTTTCCACCGGCCTCGGTTCCGAGCAGGTGGGACGCTCGACCACCTCGGCAGTCGTGAATTCAATTTTTCTGGTGGTTGTGGTGGATCTGGTTTTTACGGCGCTCTTTTATTTCACCGCGCCCCGATAGGAAAAATGTCAACGAAACCAATCGCCCCGCAGCAAGCACCCGAGCCTCCCAGTGGCCCGGCCATCTCCGTGCGCAATCTGCGCGTGAAGTACGGCGAGCGGGAAATTCTCCACGGCATTAATTTTGAAATCGCGGCGGGCGAGACGCTGGTGATTCTGGGCGGTTCCGGCTCGGGAAAAAGCACGCTCCTGCGCACCCTCGTGGGCCTCGAGCTTCCCAGCGGCGGCGAAATCTGGGTGCGCGGCAAGAATTTCGCGGCCATGTCGGATGCTGAACGCGACGAACTGCTCAAGAAAATGGGCATGTCGTTTCAGGGCGGCGCGCTGTTCGGCTCAATGAGCGTGGCTGACAATGTGGCGCTCCCGCTCCGCGAACACACCGCGCTCGATGAATCCACTATCGAAATCATTGTGCGCCTGAAACTCGACCAGGTGGGCCTCTCCGGCTTCGACAATTACATGCCCGCGCAGCTCAGCGGCGGGATGAAGAAGCGCGCCGCCATCGCCCGCGCCCTGGCCATGGACCCGGAAATTCTTTTTTTCGACGAGCCTTCCGCCGGGCTCGATCCGATCATCGCCGCTGGAATTGACGAGCTGATACTGAAACTGAAGAAGGCGTTTCGCATCACCATTGTGGTCGTCACGCACGAGCTGGCGAGCGCTTTTTTGATCGGCGATCGAATGATTCTTCTGGACAAAGGCGTGATCGTGGCCAACGGCACGCCGCAGGAGTTGCAGGCAAGCAAACAGCCGCGCGTGCGCCAGTTTCTCGACCGGATTCCGGAGCCCGAATTGTCGGAAGAAATGGACTACCTCCAAATGCTGACGGGAGAAATCCCGCCGCTGCGGCGGTAAGTCTGGCGGGACGCGGGGCTCGTGATATACTCCCCGCGCCTGAGGGGGCCTGCCCGGATCACCGGGCGGGATTCATAGAGGAAGCCAATGGAATCGAAGCGGGAGCAGGCTCTCGTCGGAATATTCGTGCTCGTGGTGATCGCTCTGCTCATCGTCACCGTCTTTTTTCTCTACGGTCTTTCGGGCG
>JBGPZR010000385.1:0-2808 GCA_041493845.1 Terriglobia bacterium
CGCGGCAGTGCGTGCAGGCTTCGCGGATCACTTGGCCGACGCCCGCGCATGCCGGGCAGGTCCGCGTGATCGAGAAAAAGCCCTGCGTGTAAGACATCTGCCCGCGCCCGCCGCACGTTTTGCAAGCAGACATTCCTGTGCCGGGTTTCGCGCCGGTGCCGTGGCAGCTCTCGCAGGATTCCATCCGCGAGACGTGGATTTTCGTGTTCACTCCGGCGGCTGCTTCTTCAAAACTCAACGACATGTCGTACCGCAGATCGGCCCCGCGCTGCCCGCGCTGGCCCCGGCCGCGCCGCCGCCCGCCGCCGAGAATGTCTTCGAACCCGAAAAGGTCGCCGAAAATGTCCTGAAATTCTTCGAAGATGGTAGCGTTGAAGCCAGAACTCGGATCGAAGCCGCGGCTGCCAAGCCCGGCATGCCCCAGGCGGTCATAGATCGGGCGCTTCTGGGAATCGGAGAGCACGCTGTAAGCTTCCGTGGCCTCTCGGAAGTGATGCTCCGCCTCTTCCTTCTTTTCCGGATTGCGGTCGGGATGCCATTTCAGCGCCGCCTTGCGATAGGCGGACTTGATCTGGTCGGCGGAAGAATCGCGCGCGACGCCAAGAATTTCGTAGTAGTCCCGTTTGGTGCTGGATGCCATAGTTCCCTTTCGCCTCAGTTTTCTCTTTTTCCCGCCGGAGCAGATTGCGTCGCCACTCGAACCATCGCCGGCCGCAGCACGCGCCCGTGAAACACATAGCCAGGCTGCAATTCGGCGATCACGATGCCCTCCGCATGCTCGGTGGTTTCGGCTCGCTCGATCGCATGATGAAAGTGCGGATTGAATTCCTTGCCGGTGGATTCGATGCGCTCGAGGCCCCGTTTCGCCAGCGCCTCCCATAGCTGCCGGTAGATCAGCTCGAAGCCCTTGCGATATTCGGCGTAGCCCGGGTCGTCCTGCACAGCGAGCGCGCGTTCGAAGGCGTCCAAAACAGGCAGCAGGCTTTCGATCAGCCCTTCAATTCCCCGATGGTGTTCCTGTTGGCGTTCCTTCTCGACGCGTTTGCGGTAATTTTCAAAATCCGCCTGGCGCCGGACCAGCGTGTTCATCAATTCCTGTTTCTCGGCAAGCAGCTTCTCAATCTGTTCAGCGGTCGAGGTATCACCCCCGGGCGCCTGCTGGGAATCCGTCTCCGCGGCAGCAGGCGCTCCGCCGGCTGCGAAACCGGACTTGGGGTCTTCTTTGTCAGAGTGTTTGTGCGACGGCAAGAAAGTCAGCTCCCCTCTTGGTTCTCGGAGAAGAATTGGGCCATGAAGGCCACAGCGGTAATCACGCGCTCGTAGTGCATGCGCATCGGCGCAAGAATCCCGAGCGTGCCCTGCGCCTGATCCTTAGATGTGTAGGACGCGGAAACAAGGGCAAGTTTTTTTCCTGCGTCCGTCATTTTGTCGAGCCCCAGCTCCACGTGGACCGGCTCCGGGGCTTCGATGCACCCGCTCAAGAGCGCGATCAGGCGGTCTTTCTCATCAATGGCTTCGAGCAATTCGCGCAACTGCTCCTGATTCGTAAATTCGGGCGAGGAGGCGAATTGTGCCGCGCCTTCCACGTAGACCTTGCGGTCTGCGCTGTCGCCCAGAACGATCGGATCGCACAGCATCAGCGCATCACCTGCCAGCAAGCCGTAGCGCTCACGATCGCGCTCGAGTTGCAGGCGTAGATCGGCGCGCATGGCTTCGAGCGTCCAGCCAACATAGTGGTTATTGAGGTACGCGGCAATCCGGTCGAGGTCTTCCTGGCGGAATGGCCGCTCTGGGCGCATCAATTTGTCGCGCGTGGTGCCTCCGGCTGTCACGAGAACGACCAGTACCCGGGTGTCGGGTAACAGCAGAAATCGCAAGTGCTCGACAACGCTCTGCGCCAGCGGCGGCGAAATAAAAATTCCCAGCCCGCGCGAAACTGCGGCCAGCACGTGGCTGGCGCGCTCCATCACCGCCTCGGGCGTTTGCGCAGCGGCGAGTTCCCGGCGGATCCACTGACGGTCTTCGGGGCTGGCCGTGGCCTGCGCCGCCACCTGCTCGACAAAAAACCGGTACGCAGAAGCGGTCGGGACGCGCCCCGCAGAGGTGTGCGGCTGGTAAAGATAGCCCTCATCCTCAAGGTCGGCCATCACGTTGCGAACTGTCGCCGAGCTGAGCGGCTCAATGTGGCGGCGCGCAATGCTCCGCGAAGACACGGGCTCCCCCGTCTCGATGTACACGCGGACCAAGTCGGTCAGAATCTGCTGGTGCCGCTTCTGCTGTAGGACCGTCGGACTCATAGGTTCACGAAAGCTTCCTCGGCGTCGCCACTCCTGCGCGGAGGAGCACAACTACTATCATTACAGTTTAATCGGGGTAGCGCGAAGCGTCAACTTGGCCCCAACAACTAAGATGCTCAGAAAGCACGCGCCGCATGACACGGGGCGCTCTGGAATTTCGGGATGGAACCTTGCGTAGGTTTGCAACGTGCCATATGCTGGGCGCCGCCTCACGCAGTTTGAAGCGCGCGGCCGCTACATCTGGCACTAGAAAGCGAAGCGGGAGCTAGAATGCGTCACATTCGGTTGGGAGTCTTCATCGGCTTGGCCGCGATCGCGCTTGTAGGGCGCCCGGCAAGCGCGTTGCCCCCTCCGCGGGCGAAGCCAAAAGTTGCCGCCAAACAAGAAACGCTCTCGGTCCGCGTTGTGGCCTACAAAATCGAGGCCGCGCTCGACCCGGCGAAGAAGACCATCACCGCAACCGAAAGCCTCACCTACCACAATCTCACCGGCCAGCCTCAGCAGACTTTTC
>JBGPZR010000351.1:0-3107 GCA_041493845.1 Terriglobia bacterium
AAAATGCTTCTCGCTGAATGAACTGGAAAATATTCTGGCCACGAGCCGCGATCCTGAAGAACTGAAGCGCGTTTGGGTGGGCTGGCACTCGATTGCGCCGCCGATGCGCACGCGTTACGCGCGGATGGTGGTGCTCACGAATAAAGGCGGGCGCGAGTTGGGCTTCGCTGATACCGGCGCGATGTGGCGCTCCGGCTACGATATGCCCGCGGACGCGTTCAGCGCTGAACTCGACCGCCTGTGGCAACAAGTGCGCCCGCTCTACGTTTCTTTGCACGCCTACGTTCGAGCGCAGCTTGTGAAGAAGTACGACTCTTCGGTGGTGCGCGACGATGCACCCATCCCCGCCGACCTGCTGGGCAATATGTGGGCGCAGGACTGGCGCAACATTTACCCGCTGGTTGCGCCGCCGAATGCCGATCCCGGGTATGACCTGACTGAAATCCTCAAAGCCAAGTAGTTGGATACGCAAGGAATGGTTCACTACGGCGAGCGCTTCTTCATGTCGCTCGGATTCCCCGCCTTGCCGAACACATTCTGGGAACGCTCCATGTTCGCCAAGCCGCGTGACCGCGAAGTGGTCTGCCACGCAAGCGCCTGGGACATTGACTATGAGGACGATTTGCGCATCAAGATGTGCATCGAACCGAAAGCCGAGGATTTCTCCACCATTCACCACGAGCTTGGCCACAATTTTTACCAGCGGGCCTACAAGGCTCAACCGCCTCTTTTCCGCGACAGCGCTAATGACGGCTTCCACGAGGCCATTGGCGACACCATCGCGCTTTCCGTTACGCCGGAATACTTGAAGCAAATCGGCTTGCTGGATTCCGTTCCAGCCGCTTCTTCCGATATTGGTCTGCTGATGCAGCGCGCGCTCGACAAAGTCGCGTTCCTGCCGTTTGGCTTGCTGATTGACAAATGGCGCTGGGGCGTCTTCTCAGGGAAAATTTCTCCGGCGGAGTACAACCAGGCCTGGTGGGAGTTGCGCCGGCAATATCAGGGTGTCGCGCCGCCGGTCCCGCGCAGCGAAGCCGATTTCGATCCCGGCGCGAAGTATCACATCCCATCGAACACGCCGTACGCGCGGTATTTTCTCGCGGCGATCCTTCAATTCCAATTTCATCGCGCCCTGTGCCGCGAGGCAGGGTACAGCGGACCGCTCCACCGCTGCTCCGTTTACAACAACAAGGCAGCGGGCGCGAAGCTGGCGAAAACGCTGGCCATGGGCAAGAGCCGTCCATGGCCGGAGGAGTTGGAAGCACTCACCGGCGAAAAGCAAATGGACGCCACCGCGATCCGCGATTATTTCGCTCCGCTCAAAGCGTGGCTCGACGAGCAAAACAAAAAGAGCGGCGTAAAAGAGGGCTGGTAAGTGACCTAACGGATGCGTTGGCCTGTGATATAAATGAAAGGCTAAGCCACCTGTGCTTTCCGCTTATGTGTGAGGGATCTTGGAATTCTCGCTAACTGATGAACAGCAGCAGCTTCGCCGGACCACACGCGAATTCGCGGAAGCCGAAATTCTGCCCCACGTGATGGAGTGGGACGAAGTCTCTCACTTCCCGTCGGAAATCATCCCCAAGCTGGCGCACATGGGTTTTCTGGGCGTCATTTTCCCGGAAAAATATGGCGGCGCGGGAATGGGCTACGTCGAGTACGCCATCATCATCGAAGAGCTTTCGCGCGTGGACGGATCGGTGGGCATCATCGTGGCGGCGCACAATTCGCTGTGCACGAATCACATCTACAAGTTCGGCACGGAGGAGCAGAAGAAGAAATTCGTCGTGCCGCTGGCGCAAGGGGAAAAGCTCGGCTGCTGGTCGCTCACGGAGCCAGAGGCAGGGTCCGATGCCGGTGGCACGCGCACTGTCGCCGTAAAGAAGGATGGGGGCTGGCTGATCAACGGTTCGAAGACTTTCACCACCAACGGGCACTACGCCGACATTTGCGTGGGCATGGCCGTCACGGATTCGTCGAAGAAAAGCCATGGTATCTCCGCATTCGTGATCGAGAAGGGAACTCCCGGCTTCCGCCCCGGCAAGAAGGAAAACAAGCTGGGGCTGCGCGCCAGCGACACTTCCGAGGTTGTGTTCACGGATTGCCGCGTGCCCGCGGGCAATTTGCTTGGAAAAGAGGGCGAAGGGTTCGTCAACAGCCTCCAAATACTCGATGGCGGGCGCATTTCGATCGCGTCGCTGGGGCTGGGCATGGCGCAGGGCGCTTATGAAGCATCCTTGCGATATGCGAAGCAGCGCAAACAATTCGGCAAACCCATCGCGGATTTTCAGGCCATCCAATTCAAACTCGCGGATATGGCCACGCAAATCGAAGCCGCGCGTCTGCTGACCTACCAGGCGGCATGGCTCGCCGACCGCGCCATCGCCTCGGGAGATGACGATGTGCGCTTCACGCGTGAATCGAGCATGGCAAAGCTCTACGCCGGCGAAGTTGCCGTCAGGGTCGCAAACGAGGCGGTGCAGATTCATGGCGGCTACGGCTTCATTAAGGACTACCCGGCCGAGAAATTTTATCGCGACGTCAAGCTCTGCACGATTGGCGAGGGGACAAGCGAGATTCAGCGCCTGGTGATCGCCAGGCAAATCCTCGGAAAGCGATAGCCCGAATATTGCGATCTGTCTGATATGACCGTATCTGTTGAAAACTGGGCCGAGCAGGTTCGCGCCGGCGACCAGCGCGCGATTTCGCGCGCCGTCTCGGCTATTGAAAATCGCTCACATGATGCCGAAGAACTTCTTCACCAGCTTTTCCCGCACACCGGTCGCGCGTATCGCATCGGCATCACCGGCGCCCCCGGAACAGGTAAGAGCACACTGGTGGATCGTCTTGCAGGCTTCTATCGCGGCCATAAAAAGACCGTCGGCATCATCGCAGTGGATCCATCGAGTCCGTTCACCGGCGGCGCGATTCTGGGCGACCGCGTGCGCATGCAGGGCCACGCCACCGACAGCGGAATTTTTATTCGCTCGATGGCCACTCGCGGATATCTCGGCGGCCTGGCGCAAGCGACCGGCGACACGGCGCTGTTGCTGGACGCGGCCGGAAAGGAAATGATCCTGGTGGAGACGGTCGGCGTCGGCCAGGGT
>JBGPZR010000112.1:0-6842 GCA_041493845.1 Terriglobia bacterium
AGCACGTTCCCCAGCCGTATCGCTTTCATCTGGCAGCGGGCACCGCGCCATCGTTCGAGCGCGAGTTCTGCGACGCGCTTCGAGGCTCCCATCACGCTGCGCGGATTCACGGCTTTGTCCGTTGAAATCATGATGAGCTTCGATACTTTGTGTTCGCAGGCGGCCCGGGCTAGCCGGGCGGTGCCGATGGCGTTGTTTTGCACCGCGGCAAGCGGATTCGTTTCCATGAGCGGAACATGCTTGCAGGCCGCCGCGTGATAGATGATCTGCGGGCGATGCATTTCAAAGATTTCGTAGAGCAGCGCGCGATCACACACGTCGCCGAGAATGGCAACTTGCGGCGAACAATTTGGGATGGCCGCGATTTCAGTTTGGATCTGATGAAGATTGCGCTCCGAGTGATCCAGGAGGATCAGGCGCTGAGGGGCGGATGCGGCGAGTGCCCTCGCCAGCGCGGAGCCGATCCAGCCGCCCGCTCCGGTTAACAATATTGTCTTGCCTGAATTTACGTCAGTCATCGCGGGATTCCTTTTCCCGGCGTAGATTATAGGGATGAAACGCGCGCGTGTCTTTCATCTTTGCTGGCGCCCGAGACCGCCGGGCGGCAACCACCTGGATCAGGAGTGGGGCGGGGGCAAACTGGTGGGGCAAGATTTTCACAGGAGATTGAAGTGGCGTCCTGATGCCTCCCTTGACACTCAGACCAGCATTGCTCTAGCGTCGTTCCTATCGGCCATGGCGAAATTACTACTGAAGGGCGTCCGCTATGTGAAGTGCTACAGGGATTTGGCGTTTAGCGCCCGGGTGGACTCACTGGAAGCCATCGTGGATTACTGCGTGGATCGCCCTATCCTAATGGGACAAGTACGCTCGGAAATCCTGCAACTGGGAAAAATCCTGCAGGAGTTGGCACCCAGCCGCAGTTTGGAGCTTGGAACGAACTATGGCGGCACCCTCCTGCTGCTGTGCAGGATCTCGCCGCCCGGGGCCAAAATCATCAGCGCGGACCTGCCCAACGGGCGGTTTGGCGGGGGTTATCCGCTGCGAAAAATTCCGCTTTTCCGCAGATTTCCGAGGGCGGGCAGGCAGCTCCACCTCATCAGGGGCGACTCGCATGCGCCGGGGACGAGGGAACGTGTGCTGCGGATTCTCGGGGGCGAGCCGCTCGATTACCTATTTATTGATGCGGACCACACCTATGCCGGCGTGCAACGTGACTTCGAAATGTACACGCCGCTCGTGCGCAGTGGCGGAATCGTGGTTTTCCACGACATCGTTACGTACCGGCGGGAAACAGAATGCCAGGTAGAGAAGTTTTGGAACGAGATCAAACCGCGATACCGGCATCTAGAGATTGTAGAACCCCCCAATGGGAGGCCGATGCCCATTGCGATTACGGGCGCGCCGATGGACACGGCCGGGCTCGGCGTCCTATACATGCCTTGAGGGTTATTTCTGAAGGGCTGGTTCAAGGACACACTCCCCAATGCCCCGATAAAAAAGCTCGCAATTCTCCGTCTGGATGGAGATATGTATAGCTCGACGATGGACGCTCTGAGAAATCTGTATCCGAAATTGTCACCAGGAGGCTTCTGCATCATCGACGACTATGCTCTGGAGGGGTGCAGGAAAGCGGTGGATGATTTCAGGGCAGAGCAAGGCATCCAGGCTGAGATACAGGCGCTGGATTGGTCCTGCTGCTATTGGAGAAAGGAATAGAGTCCCCTCACAAATTGCACACACCGGGAGGGCAATCACTGGATTGCGAGCCGGCTGGGGGCAAACTGGTCGAGCAAGATTTCCACAGGAGTGCGCCCACTGCTTGCTTCACCTCGATGGGCATGTTAGTCTGCGCACGATTTCTGATTCTCTGTCCAAGGCACAATACAGGATCGCAGAGGCGAGCGAGGACGCATGGCCAATGAAGCGTTGGGAATGATCGAGACCAAAGGACTGGTGGGCTCGATTGAAGCAGCAGATGCCATGGTGAAGGCCGCCAACGTGATCTTGATCGGCAAGGAATACATTGGCGCGGGCTACGTGACCGTGATGGTGCGCGGCGACGTGGGCGCGGTGAAGGCCGCCACGGACGCCGGCGCTGCTGCGGCGCGGCGCGTGGGTGAGCTGGTGGCGGTGCACGTGATCCCGCGGCCGCACGAGCTAGTGGAAGAAATTTTGCCCGGTGGCGGAGCGCCACGGGCTCCCAGGAAGTAGCCGGGCGGCCCAATTGCCCGGAGTAATTCGAAACGGCGCTTCTGACGCGCGAAGCAAGGAAGCCCGATCAGGTATGGTTCTTTGAGCCTGCGCGATCGCGACCTGATATCCATCCAGGAAGCCCGCCAAGCCGTCGAGCGGGCGAGTGAAGCCCAGAAGAAGTTCGCCGCATTTTCCCAGGAACAAGTTGACGCCGTGGTGGAGGCCTGCGCGGCCGCAGCGACGGAAGCCGGCGAGCAACTGGCGCGGCTGGCGGTGGAAGAAACCGGCTACGGCAACGTCGCGGATAAAATCATCAAGAATCGTCTTGCGTCGGTGCACGTGCCGCGCGCGATTCGCGGAATAAAGACGGTTGGCATCATCCGCGAGGACCGGGAAAAAGGAATTCTCGAAATTGCCGAGCCGGTCGGCGTGGTCGCTGCGGTGATCCCCTCGACGAATCCCACTTCCACAACGATTTACAAGACGCTGATTTCGCTGAAGGCGCGCAACGCGGTGGTGTTGAGCCCCCACCCGACCGCGATGCGCTGCATCTGCGAATCGGTGGGAGTGCTGACCCGCGCGGCGTTGAAGATGGGCGCGCCCGAGGACTTGATCGTCTGTCTCAACCATCCCACAACGCAGGGGACGCAGGAACTGATGCGCCATCACCTGACCGGTGTGATTCTGGCGACCGGCGGGACGGGGCTGGTGCGGGCGGCGTACAGCTCGGGACGGCCCGCGTTCGGCGTGGGCCCTGGCAACGTGCCTGCGATGATCGAGCGGACCGCGAATGTGCGCAAGGCGGTTGCCGATATTCTGGCGGGAAAGACATTCGACTACGGGACGATTTGTTCTTCGGAGCAAGCGATCGTGGCGGAAGAAGCGGTGCGCGAGCAGGTGCTCGAGGAATGCCGCCAGCAGGGCGCGTATTTTTTGACCGAGGATGAAATCAAGCGGCTCGGCGCGTTGGTTTTTCTTGGCGGGGCGCACGTGCCGAACACGCAGGTGGTGGGACGGCCGGCAACGATGATTGCCGAAATGGCGGGGATCAAGGTTCCGGCGACGACGCGCGTCCTGATTGCAAAGCTGGAGGGCGTGGGGCGGGATGTGCCGCTCTCGGGCGAAAAACTTTCACCCATCCTGGCATTTTATTCCGCGCCGAATCTGGCCGCGGGAATCGAGTTGTGCGTGCGGCTGTTGCGTCACGGCGGGCTGGGGCACACCTGCTCGATCCATTCGCAGAGCGAAGCCGCGGTGAAACAGTACGGGCTCGCGATGCCTGCGTTTCGCGTGGTGGTGAACACATCGGCGGTGCACGGCTCGATCGGGTATTCGACGAATCTGTTTCCCGCGATGACGCTCGGTTGCGGGTCGCCCGGCGGCAACATCACCTCCGACAACATCGGCCCGCAGCACTTGATGAATGTAAAGCGCGTGGCATGGGAATCGCGCACCATCGAACATCGCACCGTTCCGGCCGATCAACGGCTGGTGGGTTCGCCGGCGCTGGCCAGTCCATCGCGGCCGCAAGCTGCGGCGGCTGCCGCTGGAGTTGGCGTGGCAGCATTGGTCGCTGTGCCTGCTGTCCCCGCGCAGAACACCGGCGGCTCGGCCACGCCCGACCGTGAGACGATCGCGCGCGTCGTGGAACGCGTGCTCGCGGCGCGTGGCATTCCGCGAGGTGGCTCGCAGAACCAAGGAGCATCGCAGGCGCCGCCCGCGTCACAAACTATCCAGCCCACACCAGCGCCTGCGTCCGCCGCCACTCCTGCGGCGGGCATGCACGCCGTTGCCGCGGCTGCGCCCGTTCCCGCTGCGATAGCCGCAACCTCGAGCGCCGGGGAAAAGTCCGGGGCGCCCGCCAGAGCAGGAGGGTCAAGTGGCACGGGCAATGCCGGCGGCGCGGGCAGTGCTGGCGGCACCGGGCAGGCGATCAATGTGGTGGGATTCGTCAGCGAAAACGAAGTGCGCACGGCGATTTCGCAGGGCGAGAAAATTTTCATCGGCCCGAAGACGATCGTCACACCCTCCGCACGCGATCTCGGCGGGGAGCACGAAATCTTCGTGGTCACCGACATCGTGCCTGCACCAACGAAGAAGTCCCGGCACGAATCCTAGCTCCGGGCGCTGTTGTTCCGCGGAAACCCCTCGCCTATACTCGGCTTCTAATCATTTATCTGACGGGGCGAAGGAGAACTCGCGGTGCAGAACCGGGAAGCAGCGCGGTATGGACGCTGGTCGGCCAGTGTGCCGAAACCTTGCAATGGAACATGCTGCTTATCTGATGGATTTTACAGCCCCGAGGCGTGCCAATAGCAAATGGGTCGAAACCACATGCTTTGGGCACATTGTGTGGATGTGATGGAGGATAGTTCTGGAGTTATTTCCGGCGATGCAGAGTAATCTGTCCTCGCTGTTTGTATGAACTCGAATGTCAGTTTGTCGTACCTATCTGTCGTCGGAACAAGCTTTGAAGTTGCGCGTCATGATTCCCTCAGGCTGCTGATTGCGGTCCTGTCTGAAGGGACAGGTACAGCGTTGGACAAGACTGGCTTGCCGACACGTGACCTCGCTCTGGAATTGGCGTTAGTCTTCCGTGTGAAAAGCGCATGCTCGTCTTGCGGGGGAGGAAGACTTTGTCAGACGAGATTTGAATCTCGCCCACGTATATCATGAGGCTGGACGCGACCGCGACCTGGGCTCTGCTTTCATCCTTTTAGCAGAGTTTCTGTGTCCGTAGCCTCACTCCGAAGGAATCAAATCGGCAGATGGTGGCGTGTGTCGCCACAGTCGTTTGATAGCCCGCAGGAAATTGCCGGAGAAATCGCCGCCAGAGTGCTGTTTACAGCATCCCCACCAGAAGATGCTTTGACCCAATCCGAAGCTCCCCGCTAGCATCAAAAGATGTACGACAACAGGCACACTTTTTCGCGATCGCGCTTCTTGGTTCTGCTTCTCTGCTTCTTTCTCTCGGGGTGCGCCGGACTAATTTACCAGGTAGCTTGGACAAAGGCGCTCGGACTCGTTTTCGGCCACACGGTTTACGCCATTGCCACTGTCCTGGCCGCTTTCATGGGCGGACTGGCAGCAGGCAGCGCTTTCCTCGGCCGTTGGGGAGAACGCCGCAGTCGTCCGGTTGCTCTGTACGGCTGGATTGAATTGCTGATTGCCATCACTGGGGCAGTTTCGCTTCTCGGCATTAATATCGTCCGCTCGCTTTACCTCGCCACCTATCACATCGCAAGCGACTCGACGCCATTTCTAGTGGCGCTGCGCTTTCTTGCTTCCATTATTGTGCTTTTCGTTCCGACATTCCTGATGGGTGGAACTCTGCCCATCCTCACGCGTGGACTTTCTCGCACTTCCGCAGAGCTCGGCGCGCGCCTCAGCCGGCTATATTGGGTCAATACGACAGGTGCAGTGGCCGGAGCCCTGGCCGCCGGCTTTTTACTTTTGCCCAGTATCGGTTTGCGCGCGACTGTCCTCCTCGCCGCGGTTTTGAACTTGATCGCCGGCGTTATGGCGCTCGCGGCAAGTGGCTCGCCTGCGACGCAGCCTGCAGCCGAAGGCGAGGATGAAACCTCTCGAGCAGTTCCGGTAGCGATACCACGATTCCTTCTGGTCAGTTTTGCTCTTGTGGGCGCAACCGCCATGGCTTATGAAATTGCCTGGTCCCGTTTGCTCGCCACCACTTTAGGCAGCTCCACCTACGCATTCACAGTCATGCTAGCCACATTCCTTGCGGGAATTGCCATGGGCAGCCGCCTGTTCGAAATTTGGGTGGCGCGCGGCCGTGAATTCAGCTTGAAGATATTCAGCACGACCCAGACTCTGATCGGCCTGGCAGCAATCGTTTTTCTGGGCCTCTTCCAGCAACTGCCGGCGATCTTGTGGGCTTTGATCACAGCCACTCATAAAACATTTGGCGGGCTCGTTCTGGCGCAATTTGCAATCTGCAGCCTCGCGATGCTGCCCGCGGCGATCATTTTTGGTTTCAATTTTCCTCTCGTGACGTTGCTTTTCGCGGAATCGCAAAAGCTGCAAGGCTCGTCCTCAGACGCCGTGGGCCGGGCCTGTGCAGCAAACACAGTCGGCGCGATCCTGGGCGCTCTGGCAGCCGGTTTCTGGCTCGTGCCTCAAATCGGCAGTTTTCGACTCGTGGCGATGACGGCCGCCGTCAACCTGGCTCTCGCTGTGTACCTGCTTGCGCGTCAAGTCCCGCGACAAACGCTCGCGCTGGCGGGGAATTTGGCATTGGCAGTGCTGGTTGCAGTGGCGGGCTGGTTCGGCGCACTCTATGATCCGGCGGCCGCGAATTTTAGCGTCGTCACCAATCGCGGGCTTTACCCCGCGTCGTTGCGGCTGGATGAAGTTGTGCGCATGACCGATCTGCTGTTCTCGGAAGACGGTCTGAACGCCTCCATCGCTGTCGTGCAAAGCGAGAATAGCCTCGGACTTCGAACGAATGGCAAGGCCGATGCGTCCACCGGCGACCGCATCACCCAACTGATGCTCGGCCATCTCGGAATGGTATTTCACCCGGCTCCCAGAAAAGTTCTCATCATCGGACTCGGCAGCGGAATGACGGTTTCCGCCGTAGCGCGTTATCCCGAGGTTCAGCAAATAGACTGTGTCGAGATCGAGCC
>JBGPZR010000334.1:0-3275 GCA_041493845.1 Terriglobia bacterium
ATTGGTGATGCAGGGACCTTATGCGGTGGTGCGAAATCCAATTTATCTGGCGATGCTGGGGATGCTGGTTGCCAGCGGGCTGGCCGTGGCTCGCTGGCAGATTTTGCTCGTCGCCATTGTGGTATTTCAGGTCGGGACGGCCATACGCATCCGCAGCGAAGAGCGAATTCTGCGCGAAGCGTTTGGTGCAAAGTTCGACGAGTACGTCCGCCGCGTCCCTGCTTTTCTACCGCGCATTTTCTGAGGGCTCGCGCGCGGCAACCATTTTCCGCAATCGGGTGTTGTTTCGCCCAACGGGTTTGTAACTAAATGTGCTCGCTTGGGCCGATCTCCACGCTCACTTTCCCGATTTCAAAGGGGAACCATCGCTCGACGAAGAGTCCAAAGCTGCTCAAGTCCAAGCTCGCCCAGGAATTTGCTGCCACGCCGGCTCCCGCTTCGAGTTCCCCAACGGCGCTCTCTGAAACCACATCACCGAATTGAGCTGCCCATCTCTCCTCACTGTCGAGCGCAAATGCGTAGGGTAAATATTTTTCAAAAAGTGCAGGGGTTCGGTCAGGAGGGTTCGTCAGGTTCAGGCGGTCCGCCTCCACGGCACAGATGAACCAGCGGAATCCCTCAATCTCGTCGATGAGCTTCCGGCCCGCTCGGGTGGGAGCCTTCAACGCGATATACGCGAGCAGTAGAAGCGCTGCATGCAGCAGCAATACGAGGGGGACCCATGGTTTTGTCACGTACGCGAGCCAAAGGAGAACGCCTAACTCCACCGCGCCGAAAACAAAGCAAAACAGCGTTGCCTGAGAGGACTGGGCCGAGGAGTTACCTGGCCGCCCCTTAAGCCATCTCGCGCTCTTCCAAGCGTGGCGGGCGTACATCAACAGTAGGAGGAGAACCAGTGTCCAAACAATCGCGAAGGGCATCAGAAAAAGTGCATGGAGGTAAAGTTCTGAGCTAGTCGCCAGCCCTAAATAGATCATCAGGAGAGCAGAGAGAAGTGCTCCCGGGAGGAGATAACCACGGTGCGAGCGGAAATAAACACCCTCACACGTGACATCCAACCTGTGCTTCATCGCCCGGATAGCTTGATAAATCCGATCATGATTCTCGCTCCTCAATTCAAAGGCGAATCCGCCCTTCAGGAGTTCATTGGCGAGCGTTTTTTTCCTCTTCCGGCAGGCAGGAAATTTCTACTGGACCCGGTGAGAAAACGTAGCAGTCCCCGCGCTGTTGGATGTCCAGGCAACCTCTTGCCGCCATATCAATCAAGGCTGCCGTGAACCCTTTTTCATCGAGTCCCTTCTTGAGTAGATAGCGCATCGCCACTGGGGAGAGATTGTGCGGTGGTTCATAACTGACAGTGATTGTGCCAGCCGAGGAATCGCGCCCGACCAGGTACCAGACAGCCAGATAGTACATGCAGACCGCAATTGTGGCGATCTCGGCGACCAAAACCGTAAGATTTTCCGTGAACTGTGCTGGCATGAGTTCCCATGCCCCAAGAATAATTCCCACTGGTTCAATAAATGGATACGAAGGAGTCAATCAATTCCTTTACGAGAAAATTTCACCAGGCGCCGCCGCCACCGCCGCCAAATCCGCCGCCCGAGCCACCACCGCCGCCGAAACCCGAGCCGCCCGAGCTACTGCGTGGCGACGAAGCCATCACGCTGCCTGCCTGCGCGGACATGTAGTTGAGATCGTTCACAAGAATATAAGCCTGGAAGCCGCTTCCGTACGGCCCTTGATACCACTGCGGCGGCTGCATGGCGATTCCGGAGAAGGCCTGCACCCATTTTTTCTCGACGTGCAGCGCCATGGCATAGGGTAGGAATTTCTCGAAGAGCTCGGGCGTTTTTTCCAGGCGCTCGATGCGGTCACTTTCCACGCGGCCGAGGAAATTTTCAAAGCCCAGCACGCGCGCGTATGTGCGCGCGCCCGAGAGCGTCCGCGCCGGCATGAACCAGCCGAAAATACAAATCACCGCGCCGGTGGCAATGGCGGCGATGGACCAGGTAAGCCGCGCCACGCCGGTGGCGCTTGCGAGCGCACTGCCGAAAACAAAGATCAGAATGCCGATGACAAATCCCGCGCCCACGTATGCCTGGCGCACGGTGTCCGGGCGATGCAAGTAGTAGCCGTCAGTCATCAAAGCGTCGAAGATGCGATCGCGAATCACCGGCAGGTGCGTGTAGAAATGATTTTGCAGGTCGGACATTTTCACATCCGTGTTCGCGCCGGCATCGAAAAGCGCCGAGAGCATCTCGCGTTCGTGCGGGCGTGCGGCAGTCCACTGGGTGGCGGGCTGCTTCAGATGGAAAATGTACTCCTTGCTGTGGGAGAGGCCGAGCAGATGTTCTTCATCTTTCTGCTCGATGGTCAGATAGCCCTTGACGGCCAGGTCCACAAGCGTTGCGGTGATATCGCGCATCGCGGCCTCATCGTCCACCAGAGTGCCGCACTCACCGGGAGTGAGCTTGTCCGGCGGCTCGTATTGCACGGTGACAGCGTCCCGCTCCGGATCGCGCCCGCGCGTCCACCAAAGCCAAAGCATGATGAGGAACGCGCCGATGGGAATGAAGAGCGGCCAATTGCTGCGGAGGAAAAATAACATGCGCGCCCCAGCGCCCGGCTCGTGAACGAATCCCTTGTCCCAGCCAACCACTGCCGTCAGACCCTCATGAAACCCAAGCGGATGATTCGTCTGAATCTCAACTTTGTTGCCGTTGATTTGAACGCGAGCGTCCTGCGCCCTTGAGCCGAACACGCCGGTGTATGTGATGGCGCGAATGCCGGTGGTGCCGGCAGGCAGTTCGATATGCGCGCTTGCGGATTCGATGGGCACATCCCATTCGTCGCCGGTGACGTTCCAGTAGAGCTCGTCGTGATCCTCGAAGAACCGTAGCGCATTCAAGATGCGGTAACGCAGGATCACCGTCCGCGTGGCATTTTCGGCATTGGGCACAGTGATCTTGAATCGGAGATAGCGGCCCTGGCGCGTCTGTTCGTACTTGAGCGGGCGGGCGTCGTCGTCGGTGACGGAGAGAGGCTCGAGGAGAAGCGAGTAGTTGAGGTGTTGCGGCGTTTCGTACTCGACGGGAATGGTGCGGTAGATGCCGTGATAGGAGCCGACGAAACGGACGTCGATAATTTCAGTGACTTCGACGCTGCCGTCGGCGTTGACTGTAACCTGCTCGTTGAAATCTTTTACGCTGTACTCGCGCGCGGCCGCTGGCGGGGCGAAGGCGAGCGCGCCGGCAAGAAAAAATACCAGCGCG
>JBGPZR010000440.1:0-2241 GCA_041493845.1 Terriglobia bacterium
CTTCGGGCCCGCAGCGGCATCAGCTACCTACCTCAAGAACCTTCGGTCTTTCGGAAATTGACGGTGGAAGAGAATTTGCTCGCGGTGCTGGAGACGCTGCCGATAACTCCAGAGCAGCGGCGGGACCGGGTAGAGGAGCTATTGGCGCAGATGGGACTCGAAGGGGTGCGTTACAGCCAGGCCTATGTGCTGTCGGGCGGGGAAAGGCGGCGGCTGGAAATCGCGCGGTCGCTGGTGCTCTCGCCTTCCTTCGTGCTGCTGGACGAGCCCTTTTCGGGGATTGACCCGCTGACGGTGGTGGACATTCAGAAGATCATCGCGGATTTGAGCGCCGCGGGAATTGGAGTGCTGGTGACCGACCACAATGTGCGGGAAACGCTGGCGGTGACGAACCGGGCTTACATCATCAGCGATGGCAAAATTTTGTTCGCGGGATCGCCGGCCGAGCTTTCCGCCAACGCCGACGTGCGCCGCATTTATCTGGGAGAAGGATTCCGACTGAACTAGACGCTATGAACTGGCTCCAGCCCAAACTCAGCCTCCGCCTGGCGCAGAAGCAGATACTGACGCCGGGGCTCGTGCAGATGGTCAGCGTGCTGGCGCTGAACCGCCTGGAGCTGCGGGAAATGATCAATCAGGAGATCATGGCCAATCCCGTGCTCGAAGAGGCTGCCGAAGAAGACGTCACACCGGACAGCTACACGGACGAGGCGTTCCTAAAGAAAGAAGTAGAAAAACTTCCCGAGACCGCAGCAGCCAATCCCTTCGACGAATTCGATTTTGGCTCCTTCTTCACGCAGTACCTGGACACCGGCGCGGAACGCGCCGCCGGCAGCGAGCGCGAGGATATCGAGAAGCCTTCGTTCGACAAGTTCCTATCGTCGCCGCAGAGCCTGGCCGACCACTTGAGCTGGCAGTTGAGCGTCAGCATCTGCAACGAGACGGTGCTAAGAATTGCCGAAGGCATCATCGGGAACCTGGATGAGAACGGCTACCTGACGGCGACGCTCGAAGAACTTGCAGCTTCGGGGAATTATTCGATGGAGGATGTGGAAGAAGCGCTCGCCATGGTGCAGGAATTCGACCCGCCGGGAACGGCCGCGCGCAACCTGGAAGAATGCCTGCTGATGCAATTGAAAGTGATCGATCCGCAGAACACGCTGGCGCAGCAGATCATCGCTGATCATCTGAAGCTGTTGCAGAACAACCAATTGAAGGAGGTGGCGCGCGCGCTGAATCGCCCGGTAGAGCTGGTGAAGCGCGCCGTGGACGTGATCAAGCGGCTCGATCCCAAACCCGGCTTGCGCTACAACAAGACGGAGCCGCGGCTGGTCGAGCCCGACGTGCAATTCCGGAAAGTGGACGGCGAGTGGCAGGTGTTCATGAACGACGACGACCTGCCGCAACTCCGCCTGAATGCCACGTACAGGCGGCTGCTGGTCCGCGATGCAGCCGACCGCGACGTCCGGAACTACGTGAAGGAGCGGTTCACCGCTGCCATTCAATTGATGAAGAATATCGAGCAGCGTAAGCACACCATACTGCGGGTCTGCCAGTCCATACTGCGCCGGCAGGGCGAATTCCTGGATTACGGCGCGGATCACATGAGGCCCATGATGATCAAGGAAGTGGCGGAAGAAGTGGGCGTGCATCCGTCCACGGTGAGCCGCGCGGTTGCGAACAAATATGTGCATACGCCGCAGGGCGTGATCGAGCTGCGCTACTTTTTCTCGGAATCCGTCAACGGCCCGCAGGGAAGCGAAATGTCGCTACTTTCGCTGAAGCGGCGGGTGAAGAAAATGATCGAGGATGAAGACACCGCGCACCCGCTGACGGACGAACAAATCACGAAAATGCTGAGCGACGAAGGCATCCACGTAACGCGCCGCACGGTCGCGAAATATCGCGAGGACTTGCGCATCCCCAGCACCCACCGCCGGCGGGTGAAGGCTTAGGCGCGCGGCCGCCGTGAAGCGCCCCGTCCGGATTCGCACCGCTCACAGCCGCCTCACACGGACACGAAACACACGCCAACTTGTAATTCTCACCGGACTATCCGGCTCGGGGAAAGGCTCGGTGCTGAATACGTTCGAGGATCTGGGCTTTTATTGCGTGGACAATCTTCCCGTTGCGCTGATTCCCGTGTTCAGCGAGTTGTATGACGAAGGCCGAGGGGAAATCGAGCGAGCCGCATTGCTGGTGGATGCGCGGGAAGGCGAGCAGATCGAGAAGCTCCCGATC
>JBGPZR010000420.1:0-2418 GCA_041493845.1 Terriglobia bacterium
CGGAAGTTTGTCCTGGATCAGGCGGCCCAGGCGCAGGGCCACATCGAGGCAGAGATCTTTTTCCATCAGGCCGTGCGGGCCGATGGTTCCGGTGTCGTGCCCACCGTGGCCGGGGTCAATCACGATGCGGCTGATCTTTAGGCCCAGCGCACGCGTCAGCGAACGCTGGCCGTCGCGATTGGGCTTGGGTTCTGTAGGGGGCTGAAGCACAACGGTTTTCTGCAAGTCTGTCTTGGGTTTTGAGGAAGCGGGCTTTGCAGCAGGCTTAGACTCAGGCTTCGGCGGTTGTTTGTTATCAGCCGTCACCGATACTGTCTCGCTCGGCTTTGCAGTGGGTTTGGGATCGGATCTTGCTTCTTCGGTTTTTGCCGGCGCGTTCGCAGGCTGCTTTGCCGCGCTGGCTGACGCTGCGTGCACGTCGATCACCAGGCGATAAGGATGCGAGAGAAGAAAGGCGGAGTAATCTCTTGCGCCATCCACGTCCAAAACGAGCCGGACCACGCCTTGCTTGTTCTGAGCGAGGCGCACGGACTTTAGCAGGCCATTGTCAACAGCCAGAGTCTTCTTGGCGAGCGCGGGGGTGAGGTTTGCTTTATAGAGATCGAAATAAATTCGATCTGGCGAAGCGATGCGCGAGGCATCGTACTTGATGGTGTCCTCGATGGTCACGACGATGCGCGTATGGTCTGGCGCGTTCCAAGTGCGGATGTCGGTGACGCGGGGCGTGCGCCCGGTGGCTTCGCGCTGCTCCGCGATTTGCCCTTTGATCGCGGGGACAGGATCTTTTTCCTGCACATGCTTTTCTGCCGGAGGTGGCTGTGCCGCCTGCGCCGCTTTCGCCTCTGCTTCCTGCTGTTTTTGATCTTCGCGCGCGTCGGCAATTTCTTTCAAGGCTTCTCTGGCGCCATCCGCTTTATACGAGCGCGGAAAGCGCTTCAGGAATTCTTTGAACGTGGCTTCGGCGTCATCCGGCCGGTCGAGATTTTCCTTCTGAATCTTGCCGATGGAGAAGAGCGCCTCGCTGCGATACCTGCTGCCCGGATACTGCTTCAAGAGAAAATTGAACGTATCGATCGCGGACTTGAAGTATTTGGGATCGAAGTGGCGGCCCATTTCCTGGTACAACTCACCTTCGGCGATCAGCGACGGCGTTACTTCTTCAGCCTGCGGCGAGATCAGATAAACCTTGTGATAGGCGGCGATGGTCTGCCTGTAATCGGCGAGCGAGCGGTCTTTCTTCGGATTGCCTTCGAGCGTGGTGCGCATCTTGACGGCGCGTTCAAACTGCTCGCGCGCATCAGATTTCTTATCGGCGCGGGCCGGCGCGGCGAGGCACACAATCAACGCTGTGAGGGTGAGAATTACTGCGGTCGCGGACTGAGTTCCAGCCGAAGCGATGCGTTTCATTCGTTCGTAAAAACTACCCGGCCTTTCGAGTCCACTTCCTTCCGCACGGGAGGCTTTGGCGCGCTCCAGAGCGTCGGGTCGCGGCCCGAGCCGGGCCGGAAGTATGCGTCGGTAACTTTCCGCACGTACCTTTGTGTCTCCCAGTAGGGAGGCACGCCGCCATTGTTATCCACGGCGTGCTCGCCGGCGTTGTATGCCGCGAGCGATTTGTTCAAATCGCCGTTGTAACGATCCAGCAGCGACCTAAGGTACATGGTCCCGGCTTCCACGTTCTGCGCCGGGTCGTAGAGATTACCGCCGCCATAGCGTTTTGCCGTCGACGGAATCAACTGCATCAAGCCCATGGCTCCCTTGCGGGAGGTGGCTCGCGGATTCCACCCGGACTCGGTGCTGATCACGGCTTTCACCAGCGCCGGGTCAACTTTGTGCCGCTCGGCTGCAGAGCGCACGATGCGCTCCAGCCGGTCCGGCGGGGTCGCAGACGATTCCGTCGCAGCGAATGACGGGGCCAGCGAACCAGCCGAATGCAGGCTCATGGTACTCCCATGACGCGGTCGAGGGGAATCCTCGTTCACGAAGACAAGCTTTCCTTGCTCATCTACGGTAGATGCAATCTGGGCGCGCGATGGCGAGGCCAGGATCAGCAACGTCCCGGCGACCACGATTGCAACGGCGATGCAGTTCTTTCTCATCGTCCTTCAAGGTGCGACTGCTTCTTACTAACCCTTGGGAAGGCAGAACGCCAAACTTCCGAATCTGCTGCCGAACGAAAAAACAACACCCGCGCGCAGAGACAACTTCACCTGGGAAAGCGGGCTTTCCCGGCTAAGTTTCTGGCGCAAATGGAATTATAGCGAACGCTCGATGAGCGGGTAAACAGTACGCAAGGCATTTTCTATGCCGGATGTGTCTTTTCCGCCAGCCTCGGCCAAATCGGGCCTCCCGCCCCCGGAACCGCCTATCAGCTTGGCGAGCTCCTGGACGATTTTACCTGCGTGAAGGCGTGAGGTC
>JBGPZR010000429.1:0-2328 GCA_041493845.1 Terriglobia bacterium
AGCACGTTGGCGATGATTAGGAGAATCGTCACCAGCGGCACCGAGCGCCGCGGGCTCATGTCCTTCAGCGGAATCATTTCACCTTCCTCGCGCCCCGCCGCGCCGCCGCCCGCGCAGCTGAGGTCAACGCTTTAGATGCAAACGCTCGCTTCGATCGCGCACCCCTCCGCCGCAAATTTTCGATTTCCCGAAGCGTCGCGATCCTCCCACGCGCCCCGACAGCGGTGCAATTCAGCGCCGCAGCCGCGCAACTGAACTCAAGCGTTTCTTCAAGTGTCATGCCCCGCACCATTCCATAGAGAAAGGCTCCATGAAAAATATCTCCGGCGCCGGTTGTGTCCACCGCCTTCACCCGGAAGCCAGGGCAGAGAATAAACCGCGTACCATCCCAGGCCAACACACCGAGCGGCCCGAGTGTTGCCGCCATCAAGTGACACTTGAATTTTGAAAAAATCCTCGGCAATGACTTCAACAAATCTTTTTCGCCCGTCAATCTCTCCGAGAAATCTTTAGATGTAATCGCAAAATCCATATATTCAAGTAATACTTCAACTCCTGGATAGCGATTATCGAAATCACCTACGACTGGAATATTTGCTTCCCAGGCCCAGCGCGCCGCTTGGGTCGCGGCAGCCGTGTCGTGGCCATCCACCAGCAATGCCCGCGCTCCTCGAATCCATTCGCGTCGAAGATCCTTCGGCGTCAGGGCAATCCTCGGCTCCCGCTTCCAGAGCACCGTGCGCTCGCCGGATTTCTCGTCCACCAGGATGAAGGCGCTCTGGCTCATGCATCCCGGGGCCATGATCCAGTGCGCTTCAACGCCTTCGCGCGCCATCTCCTCGGTCTGGAATTGCCCCGCCGCGTCGTCGCCGATTTTCCCCACATATCGCGCGCGCAATCCCCAGCGCTTGCACGCCACCATCGCGCTGGCCACTTGCCCGCCTGCCTTGACGCAAGCCGAAACTATCTCGACTTTCGAGTCACGCGCAGGGAAGTGGGGCAAGCGTATGATTGTGTCCGTGGCGTTGATACCCACGCCCACGACATCCACGCGCGGCGATTTTGTCTTCGCAACCAGCGTCAATCCCCTCGAGACGATGCGTTGTGGCGAGCCTGCCGAACCGCCCCTTCATTTGACTCTATCCAACCGCGGGCGATTATCAAGCGGCAATTCTCCACAGACTTCGTTTATCAATTGCGCGATGTGCTTTGCTGTGATAAAAAAAAATGTTCTGCACGCGCGCTGGTCGGCGCGCCGACACCTCATGCCACTCCACGAATCCGAGGCCATCGTCCTGCAAAGCTACGCGCTGGGGGAAGCCGATCGCATCGTCAGTTTTCTTTCGCGCAATATGGGACGCGTCCGCGGCGTGGCCGCTGGCGCGCGCCGCACCAAGAGCCGCTTCGGCTCGACGCTCGAGCGCCTCTCCCATGTCCGCATCTGGTTCTTTGAGCGCGAGAATCGCGACCTCGTGCGCATCAATCAGTGCGAGTTGATCGAATCCTTCCTCGGCGCTTTCGGCGACTATGCCTCCGGGATCGCCTTCGCACTGTTCAGTGAAATCACCGAAGCCGTGCTTCCGGACCATGAAGCTTCCGACCCGAATTTCCGTCTCCTGCTCCTCGCGGCGCAAACCATCAAGCGCACAGGAAAGGCCGAGGTGCCCATGGCCTACTTCCTCCTGTGGACAGTAAAACTCGGCGGATGGCTCCCGCCGCTCGATGCCTGCGCCCGCTGCCGGAGGGCATTGGCAGCAACAGACCCGGCCTATTTCTCGCGCAGCGCCTCGGCCCTCTCCTGCAAGAAGTGCCACAAGCCCGGACTGCGCGTGATCTCGGCCGCGGCGCTCGCGGCCGCCCGGAAAATGCTGGCCGAGCGCCTCGACCGCTTGAACGAAGAAAGTATTCCCCCGCATGCCGCGCGTGAGCTCAGCGATGTTATGCTCGATGTGATCGAACATCAAATCGACCGCAAACTGAAATCGCGCGAACTCCTGGAGTCACCGGCGTGAAGACGAAATCTCAGAGCACTCACCCCAAACCGGCGACCGCGAAATCTCTGGCAAACCCCCAAGGCCTGACGTTCCAAGATCTTCTACTAAAGCTTGAAGAATACTGGACACACCACGACTGCATTCTGCAGCAGCCTTACGACGTGGAAGTCGGCGCCGGAACGATGCACCCGGAAACTTTTCTCCGCGTCCTCGGACCCGAGCCTTATCGCGTGGTCTACGCACAGCCCAGCCGCCGCCCGGCTGATGGCCGCTACGGCGAAAATCCCAACCGCCTCTATAAGCATACGCAGCTTCAAGTGGTACTTAAACCATC
>JBGPZR010000323.1:0-3388 GCA_041493845.1 Terriglobia bacterium
CAGGGGTACACTGTTGGGACAGGTGTGCCCACCTGTCCGTGAGGACAGTCGATTGTGGTACTGCTCGGGCAGTTCAGACGTCTCTGCCCGGTGAATCTCCCGATTCCTACCTGCTCAAGCCGGTCTCCGCGGCTTCGCCGCGTCCAGCCCGCAGCTAGGGAATGACTGCCGATACCTCGTTCGAGAAGCCGCTTTCCACATTGCTCGCATCCACTGCCGTGACCACGTAGAAGAAAGTCTGTCCGGAGGCGACCGCCGAATCCGTGAATGCCAGGCTCGTGTCTGCCGATGAGTTCTGCTTTGTGTAAGGCCCGCCCGTGACGGTGCCGCGGTAGACAAAATACCCGGCGACGCCCGAGGAAGCGCTTGCATTCCAGGAAAGGGCCACGGAATGCGGTGATAGCGAGACGCCTGTCCCCGTCAGCGTTACGTTTGTTGGCGAGCCGGTAGCATTGCTGCCAATCGCAACGTTGCCATTCACAGTACCGGCCGTCGTAGGTGCAAACGTGACGGTCAGAACCGCGGTCTGGTTCGGCGTGAGGATCAAACCGGAGGTGACGCCGCTCCCGCTGAATCCCGCTCCGGTAAAGATCACGCTCGAGATGGTTACGTTCGAGTTTCCGTTGTTCTTCAGAGTGGTGGTCAGCGAGCTGTTGCTTCCCAAATTCACGTTGCCGAATGGCAAGCTAGTGGGAGTTGCACTCAGCAGCGCGGTGGAGGCCGTGCCAGTTCCACTCAACGCGATTGCGAGCGGTGAATTCGGTGCGTTGCTCACCAGTGAGACGGACCCGCTTACGCTCCCGGCAGTGGTTGGGGCAAATACGACGTTAAACGTCGTGCTTCCGCCTGCAGCAATCGTATTCGGCAAGGAAAGACCGTTTGTGCTGAAGCCCGTGCCTGCCACATTCGCCTGTGTGATCGTCAAGCTGGCGTTCCCGCCGTTCGACAGCGTAATAGTCTGCGAGTTGCTGTTCCCTGTGATCACGCTTCCGAAGCTTACGCTCGACGGATTTGCTGTTAGCTGTGCCTGAACACCGGTCCCGCTCAAAGTGATTGTTGCCGGCGACCCAGGCGCATTGCTCGTGATCGAGATGCTCCCCGAAACGGCGCCCGTGGCAGTCGGCGAAAACTTTGCCGTGAAGGATGTGCTCGCCCCTGCGGCAATCGTCGCCGGCAGTGTCAACCCAGAAAGGCTGAATTTAGTGCCGGTCACGGTTGCCTGAGATATGACCGTATTTGCGTTCCCAGGATTGCTGAGCGTGATGGTTGCCGTGCCGGTACTTCCCACGTTCACGTTATTGAAGTTCACGCTGGTCGGGCTGATGGTCAGCAAAGGCTGCGGTGGCTGCGTCCCGATACCGCTGAGCGCGATGGTCAGCGGAGAATTCGGCGCATTGCTCGCGATAGAGATGCTGCCGCTGGCATTGCCCGCAGTAGTGGGCGCAAATTTTGCCGTAAACGACGTGCCCTGTCCCGCAATCAGCGTCACGGGCGTTGCCAAACCGCTGATGCTGAAGCCCGCGCCCGTAGCGCTGGCCGATGAAATCACGACGCTGGCCGTGCCGGTGTTCGTCAAGGTAACCGCGACGGATGCGCTGGCGCCGGTGACCAGGCTTCCGAAATTAATGCTTGCAGGGCTGGCGCTGAGCCGCCCTTGCGTTCCGATGCCGCTCAAAGGAATGGTCAACAATGGGTTCGACGCGTTGCTGGTGATTGTAATCGTGCCGGTGGTATTCCCCGTCACGGTGGGAATGAATTGAGCCGTGAAGGTTGCATTCTGTCCGGCCGGAATCGTTGTCGGGGTCGCAAGTCCGGTCATCGCGAAGCCCGCTCCACTGATAATGGCCTGAGATATCGTCACGCTTGTATTGCCGCTGTTCGAGAGCGTGATTGTCTGGGAGCTCGTGCTGCCAACAACCACATTTCCGAAAGCGAAGCTGCCCGGGCTGGCGACCAGCGCCTGATTTGATGCAACGCCACTTCCGGAGAGGGAAAGGGTCTGTGGCGATCCCGGCGCATTGTCGGTGAAGACGATGCTTCCGGCCACGCCGCCACCCGCGGTGGGTGCGAACTGCACACTAAAAGATAGGCTCTGTCCTGCGGTCAGCGTCGCAGGCAACGATAGACCACTCATGGTGAAGCCGCTGCCGGAAAGTGTCGCGAGGTTTACAACCACGTTCACGTTTCCGCTGTTCGTCAGCTGCACGGCCTGCGTGCTGCTTTGGCCCACCGTTACGTTTCCAAAATTGAGCGAAGCAGGAGAAATCGTCAATCCCGGCTGTGTGCCGGTTCCGGTCAGCGAAATCGTCAAAGGCGAATTCGCGGCATCACTCGCGATCGAAAGGCTGCCCGTCACGGCGCCAGCCGATGGCGGCGCGAATTGGATCTGAATCGTTCCGCTCTGCCCAACCGAGATAGCGCTCAGGGGGCTCCCGCCGACGGCGGCAAAACCCGCCCCCGAAATGCTTGCCGATGAGATATTGACGGTGCCGGTTCCGGTATTCGTGAAGGTCAGCGTCTGGGTGGCGTTGTTCCCAACCGAAACGTTTCCGAAGCTTAGGGTCGTGGCGCTCGCGGTCAGGATGCCCGCGCCAGGCGCGCCAGGTGTTCCGCCCCCCGGTGTGCTTGCGCTGGTCAGCCCAGCGCAACTGGAAAGGCCAACGATCGCCAGGAGGGCCGCAAGCGCGGCAAAGATGGTGAATGGTCCGCCCTGCTTTGGGCGTCTTGCCCCGCGATGCCGAGCGGGACTCTGAATGCCGTGAATATAATTTTGTGCGTGTGAGTTCATGACACAGCTAGTGTAGGGAGGGCTCGCTTTCCCTAACTACTGGTCAGGGGGACGGAGATGGGGCAGGCACCTTCGCCTGTTCAGTTGGCCCAGTGGACACCTGCCCTAAGAGTTGGAACAGGTGCCTTAAATAATTCATTCAATGCTAGTTAGATGGATGGCTTGCAACACCATTGGTGCACGCGGGGTGAGCTCATGAGACTGTCGGAGTTGCGAATGAGCAAGGGCAGGTACCGTCGAGACAGAATTTGAGGTTTTGCCTGGCTTTCGCGTGAAAGGTTGGCGAAGCCCGAGGGCCCATATTGAGCTCCGACATAGATACCAGATTTGTGTGAGGCGGGTTTTCCCATGCCAGTCTAAGCCTTGAAGACCACCAGGTAGATCAATTTGTGGTCTCAAGTTCAATGTTGGCAACAGCTTCCCATACTTTGGCCTTGCTTCCGGATGATGAGGGAGGATTTCCCTTGTGCAGAGGATGCTTAGTTAGCCCTAGCAAGTGGCGCAAAGCCACACCAATGGGAATTTATTGAAAAATAGGGAGTTCATGGGGCAGTGGTGGGTCAAATTCGAGCGCGTTGGCAGAAAAACACTACTCCCACC
>JBGPZR010000007.1:0-15152 GCA_041493845.1 Terriglobia bacterium
CGTGGCGAGCAGGTCCGAGCGGCCTGATCGCTTCCAATTTGCCCGGCCAGAATTTCAGAGCATGAGACTCGGCAAGATCGAAGCGCGTGTGTGCGTGTGGGGGTTCGAGCTCAGGCAGGCGCGCGCAACGTGATCAGTGTGATTTCCGGAGGGACACCGAGGCGCACGGGCATTCCGATGGTTCCCAGTCCGCGATTGACGTAGAGGGAGGCATGTTTCGGAGAGCTGTCTGCGGCTTCAGGGACTGCCGGGCTGGAGTTGCCTTCAAAAGGAAGCCGGTAAAGGCCGGCAATGAAATTAGTCACGAAGCGCGCGGGACTGAAGGAATGATCCACGATTTCGACTTGCACTTGTCCGCCGTGCGTGTGGCCGGCCAGGCTCAGCTGGATGCCGAGTTCGGCAGCGCGGCGGAACGAATTGGGATTGTGTGAGAGCAGAACGTTGGGAATATCTTTGCGGACGAGCGGCTCGGCGCCCCGCAGCATGGGGAGTTTTTTCCCGGAAGGCGCGCGCTCGCGCTGATAATCCACGCCGATCAGGTTGAATCTTTCGCCGCGCCAGGCTAATTCCGTATTCTGCTGGCGCAGAAGGCGCATGCCAAAGCGTTCGAAGAGTTGTTGCGCGCGTTCTTCGGCGCCCGCGTAAATTTCGTGATTGCCGTTGCATCCCCAGACGCCCAGCGGGGCGCGCAAGCGGCTGAGCTCAGCGATGCAGTCTTCGAGCGGATCATTCGCGCCGGTGATGAAATCTCCGGTGACGACGGCGAGATCGGCGCCCAGTTCGTTGCCCATTTCCACCGCGCGCCGAATTTCGCTGCGCGGCATGAAGTCCCCTGCATGGATGTCGCTTAATTGCAGGATGCGCAAGCCGTCCAGGCCCGCGGGCAGATCCGCAACCGGGATATCGATTTTTCGAATCTGGTAACTCAGCCGCTCTTTGAAGAAGCCATATGCGCCGGCAACGAATGGCAGTCCGCCGGCAAGATAGGCGGCACTGCGAAAAAATTCACGCCGCCCTCGATCAATGCTTTCGTGATTCAAAGGCGCAGCCGCAGCCAGCAATGACTTCGAGATCCAATTGAATGCGCCCGTCAGTCCCACGGCGGCCAGGGCGAGAAACGAGACAGACATCCAGAGGCGGGCGAGCAGCAGGACCGCTGCCAGCATGCCCGTGCGCGGCAAAAAGTGGCCCACAGCAGAGTCGAGAACCGCGACGAAGACGATGCCAGCCGCAGTGAACCACCCCACCTGGAGAACGCTCCGCCATGCCGGCAGCCGGACGCGCTCAATCAATCGCCAGGCGCGAGCAAACCAGAACCGTTGAACCAAGTAAATGATCAGCAGGAAGACTGTGCTGAATAGAACCTGTAAGGGTATAGATGCCGATGGGCCCCGTAACAAAATGACCTCCGAATTAATTCTGAGCTTCGCATGAAATAAATATCACCACAACTATGATGCGCTTCCAGACAGCTCTCATCAATAGTACGAGAGAAAGCACCACAATGTTGCAGTCTGATTAGATGCTGGATTCCCGGAATGGATTGTCTGTGGCAACCCCTCGCTACGCGCTGCGCCGGCCGGGGTTGAAGCCGACTCGCCCGCCGGGCTTGATGCGAGCGATCTTTACGTGGCCGCAAAATTCTCCTCGATTGTTGCGCAGCACTCTCTTACCTTGCACTCGGCGGAACTCTGGACTATAAGCGGGACGTATGGCGAAAGTAGCCCTGTTCATTCCCTGCTTTGTTGACCAGTTGACGCCCGATGTGGGCCTGGACATGGTGCGCGTGCTGCGCCGGCTCGGGTTCGAGATGGAATTTCCGGAAGAGCAGACCTGCTGCGGACAGCCGGCCTTCAACACTGGTTATTGGAATGACGCCCGGCCAGTTGCGGAGCGATTTGTGCAGATTTTCCGCCATGCGGAGCAGGTGGTCTGTCCTTCGGGGTCCTGCACGACCATGGTCCGCAATTTTTATCCTGAGTTGCTGGCAGGAACGCAGTGGCACGAGGAAGCGATCAAAGTCGGGCAGCGTGTATTCGAGTTTTCAGAATTTCTTGTGAAGGTGGCGAAAGTAACGGATGTGGGAGCAAGCTTCCCGCATCGCGTCGCAGTGCATGATTCCTGCCATGCGCTCCGCGAGTTGCGCCTGAAACAGGAGTCGAGAGAACTCCTGCGGCACGTGCGCGGCCTGGAGTTGGTGGAGATGCCGTACAGCGAGGATTGCTGCGGCTTCGGCGGGACGTTTGCGACGAAGTTCAGCGCGATCTCCGCAGCCATGGGCGATGCGAAGGCCGGGTATGCCGAATCCTCCGGAGCGGAGTACGTGACCGCGACAGATCCGAGTTGCTTGCTGCACCTTGACGGCATTCTGCGGCGGCGCAATTCCAAAGTGCGTACCATTCATCTAGCGGGCATTCTGGCGCAGACGGCGGCCTACGCAGATCGCCGCACGCAAGCGGCCACCACCGAGAGCGCGAGATGAGCAACGCGGCACATGAATTCCTGCGCAGCGCCGCTGAAAAATCTGCAGACCTCACCCACCGGCAAATCATCCGGCGTGGAATCGATTCCTACAACACGGCGAATGAACGCGGACGCTCCCGCTTCCTGGATTGGGAGGCGGCGCGGCTGCGATGCCAGGAGATCAAATGGGAAGCGGTGAACAACCTCGACCGCTATCTGCTGGAATTCGAGCAGCGCGTGAAAGACCGCGGCGGCCACATTTTCTGGGCGGAAAATTCCGAGGAAGCACGGCAGTACATCACGGATCTGGCAACGGCGCGCGGCGTCCGCAAAGTTGTGAAATCGAAGTCCATGGTGAGTGAGGAGATCCATCTCGGCCCCGCTCTCGAGAAGCTGGGGATCAAAGTGGTGGAAACGGATCTCGGCGAATACATAGTCCAACTGCGCGAGGAAACTCCCTATCACATCGTCACGCCGGCGATGCATTTGACCCGGACGCAGATTGCGGCGCTGTTCAAGGAGAAACTGGGCGATGTGGACACCGACGATCCCCAGCAGTTGGTGGCCGCGGCCCGGCGGGCGTTGCGGCGCGATTTCTTCTCGGCCGAGATGGGCATCAGCGGCGCGAATTTTCTGGTGGCCGATGCTGGAATGATCGCGCTGACGACGAACGAGGGCAACGGACGATTGTGCACCAGCGTTCCGCGCATCCACGTGGTTCTGAGCGGAATTGAAAAAGTGATTCCGCGCCTGCAGGACCTGGCGACGCTCTGGCCGGTGCTTGCTACTGCCGGCACAGGCCAGCCGATTACTTGCTACAGCACGCTGGCCGGAGGGCCGCGCCAGCCGAATGAAGTGGACGGCCCGGAAGAATTTCACGTGGTGCTGGTTGACAACGGCCGCAGCGAACTGCTTGCGAACGTGGAAGAGCGCGAGGTGCTGCACTGCATCCGCTGCGGCGCCTGCATCAATGCATGTCCTGTTTTCCGGACTGTCGGCGGCCACTCCTACGGCACCACATATATGGGACCCATCGGCAGCGTTCTCACGCCGCACTTGCGGGGGCTGAATGAATTTCAACATTTGTCCTATGCGTCGTCACTGTGCGGCGCTTGCACCGATGTTTGCCCGGTGAAAATTGATTTGCACCATCACCTGTTGCACAACCGGCGGGATGCCGTGAATGCCTCAGACCGTCCGTGGAGCGAACAGATTGGCTTCACGCTGTGGCGCTGGGCGGTGGAGGATGCGCGGCGATTCAGAGCAGCGGGATGGCTGGCGCGGTTGGGCATGCGCGTGATGCACCGCTTGCGCCTCGACGGCACGCTGCTTGATCCGGCGCGTCCGTGGAACAGGAATCATGCGGCCACGCCGGCCCCCGCGAAGTCGTTCCGAGCGCTGTGGGGAAAACAGAATGGCAACAACTGAAGCGCAAACCGAAAATCCCGGCCGCGCACGCATCCTCGAGCGCCTGCGGACCGCGCTGCGCGAATCCACGCCACGGCCCCCCGGCAACGGGGGGAGAAAAATCTTCGCGCCGGTCACGGATGTCCTGGCGCGCTTCCAGCAGGAGTGTGCCGCCAACATCACGGAATGCATCGTGACGCCGGACATGCAGTCGAGCGCGAGGGCTGTAGCGGATTTGTTGGCTGCGCTTCCTCCAGGCGAGATTTTTGTGCAGGACTCCTCGGCGCTGCGGCGGCTGGCGCCGGAGTGGCAAGCCGCGCGCAGCATCCAATGGTCGAGCGAGGGTGGTCCGAAGGAATCTGCCCAGGCAACAATCACCACGGCTGAGGCGCTGGTGGCGCTGACCGGGTCCGTGCTGGTTTCGGCCTCATGCGGCGGGCGTGGGGCCTCGGTGATTGCCCCAGTGCACATTGTCATTGCAAGCGCGGATCAGTTGGTGCCTGATCTGGATGCCGCATTCGCGCTGATGCGCGAGCGCAACACGGCGTTCCAGAATTCCTACGTTTGCCTTATTACGGGTTCGAGCCGCACAGCGGATATCGAGAAAATCCTGGTAATGGGCGCGCACGGCCCCATCCGGCTGATCGTGATGCTGGCAATGCGTCAGGAATAGCGGCTTCGATTCGCGCCTGCCCTGTGCGCCGCAGATTCCATTCCGGCCGCACATAGCTATTTCTGCCCATCCTGCTCACGGATGTGTTTCTGTTCGAGATATTCCCGCCAGGTGAGGTAAATCAGGAAAATGTCGAAGATGGTCAGCAGGACGAGCGAGATCGCCTGCGTATGCATATAGCGGAGAATTTGATAAATGCAGAACCCCGCAAAAACAACGATCGTCAGCGGGTAGGCCCAGAGCTTGTTGAGCCAGAGGCAAACCACGAGGGCCACCTTGGTAATCCCATGCGAGAGCAGGTAGAGCGAAGCAAAAGTTGGATCGAGGTTGGCGAACTTCAAAGATTCTTTGAGCACGTGTGAGGTCAGGAAGCCATCCGGATCACGTGAGAATTCCTGCAAGAAGAGAAACTGGACGGTGTGACTCATGGAAGCCGGCGAGACGAACCACAACAGCATGCCGCCGATCGTTTCCATTACGCCGCCAATCCCCTTGAGCGTGATGCCTGCGTGAAACGTGCGGTCAAGAAGCGTCGGAGGCGGCTTCATTCTCTTTTCAATGGGTTTCATTGTTCGAGCAACTGCAATTCCTGGAGGAGATAGTTACGATAGCCGGGCGGCAGTGCTTCCACACGCAAGGCGCGGCGAACCAAGGCGGCGTCGCTCGCGCCATGGAGGTACAAGCGGTTCATATCTGCCACGGTGACGCCGTTCTTGTCCTGGTAAATTCGCTCGATGGCTTGACCGGCTTCGACCAGGCCTTCCTCGACCACGGCGAGATAAAAGCCGGAGCGTCCACTTTCGATAAACTTTTTGATGATGTCGTCGCGGCCGAATTTCGCGGCAAGCTTGAAGCAAGGCTCGCGCGGCTGCGTGACCATGACCACCGCCTCTCCGATCCGGAAGCGGTCACCGATGTTGGTGTTGTCTTCGTTCAACCCTTCGGTGGTGAAATTCTCGCCGAACATGCCATAGAGCAAATCCATGTCCGGCAGTTCTTTCCGCCACAGCGGATAATGTTCTGAAGGGTAGGCGTACACTGCTTTCGCTGGTCCACCGTGCACGCTCAAGTCCGCCTGGCGGTCGCCATCGAGATTTAAGCGCCGGAGCATCACCGGACCTTCCACCGGCTGCTTAAAAATTCCCGTGGAGATGCGCTGCCCCTTGGAGATGACAATGCGAGGCCGCGCCACATTTACCGACAGAAGTTTCATCGCCTTCCCTTGTTTTTTTCTTTTCGATTTCGGATTTCGCACTTGCGTCATTGCCTGCAATCCAGGACGGCCGCGCCGTTGATCCAATCGCTTTTCAAGTCGTTGAGCGCGCGATTTGCTTCTCGCAGCGGAAATAGGTTCACCTGCGTGTGAATGGGAATCTCAGCCGCGATGCGAAGAAAATCTTCGCCGTCCTGGCGCGTGTTGTTGGCCACGCTGCGAATCACGCGCTCTTGATAAATCAGATTGTAGTCGAACGACGGAATGGGTGACATGTGAATTCCACCCAGGACAAGAACTCCGCCCTTTTTGAGTGATTTTAGAGCGGCCGGGACCAGTTCACCCGCGGGCGCGAAGATGATGGCGGCGTCCAATTTTGCAGGAGGCTCAGCAGTCGCTTCGCCGGCCCAGGCTGCGCCCAATTGCAGCGCGAGTTTTTGATGCTTGGCCCCGCGCGTAGCGGCGAATACTTCCACGCCCCAATGACGCGCTACCTGTATAGCAACATGCGCTGCGGCTCCGAATCCATAAAACGCCAGGCGCCCACCCGGCTTGATCCCTGAAAGACGCAGCGAGCGGAACCCAATGATCCCAGCGCACAAGAGTGGCGCGGCCTGTTCATCGCTGAAATTTTCGGGAATTGCGTACATGAAATCTTCTAGCGCCACGGCGTATTCCGCGTAGCCGCCGTCCACCGTGTAGCCGGTGAACGTGGGATGGTCGCAGAGATTTTCCATTCCGGCGCGGCAGTATTCACAAGTCTGATCTGTGCTGTGCAACCATGGAATGCCCACGCGTGCGCCGATTGAGAAGCGATGCGCGCCCGGGCCGAGTTTTTCGATAACGCCGACTACTTGGTGGCCGGGAATTATTGGGGATTTGCACGGAGGCAATTCGCCTTCGACCACATGCAAATCCGTGCGGCACACGCCGCAGAAATTCACGCGAACTAGCACTTCGCCCTTTTGTGGGGCAGGGTCGCGCGCATCGGCAAAATCGAGCGGATTTTTTTCGACCGGCGCGGGCGCGTGCAGCAAGCAAGCGTTCATCCAGCAGCCTTCCGGAGCGCCAAGCGGAATCCGGCTCCCATGTTTCCCAAACCGATGAAACCGAGTGTCTCGGACATTTTCGAATCACCTCCGCGGTTATCTGAGTATTGTAAGTTCGCGTGCTGGATTGGATGCTTCCGATCCTCGCTGAGGCTCTTGTCATATCACGCCGCTTCCGTTTGAGCTACGCATGAAAAGCATCCGATTCTGGTCCGCTCCAAAGATATAATCTGGCGCTGACCTCGGTTCAACACAGGGGAATATTCATGGCCAAGAAAAACTTCAAGGACTTGAGCGAGCAGGAAATTCTGGCGCTGGCAATTTCGCTCGAAGAAGAGGACAGCCGCGTCTATGGCGACTTCGCCGAAGGGCTGCGCGAGACCTATCCTTCGACCGCAAAAGTGTTTGACGAGATGAAAGCAGAGGAGTCGGGGCATCGCCAGGCCCTGATCGACCAGTATCGCCAGCGGTTCGGCGATCACATTCCCCTGATCCGCCGCCAGGACGTGAAAGGGTTTGTCGAACGCCGCCCGATCTGGTTGGTGCGCCCGCTGGGGATCAACACGGTGCGAAGGCAAGTGGAGATCATGGAGCTTGAAACTCAACGATATTACGAGCGCGCGCTCGAAAGAATTTCGGACGCTTCCACAAGAAAATTGCTGGGTGACCTGGCCGAAGTAGAGCGTCAGCATTATGCCAGAGCCGAATCGCTCGAAGAGGAGCATCTGACGCCGGGCGCGCGGGACGAAGAAGAGAAATCGAAGCGGCGGCTGTTCATGCTGCAGATCGTGCAGCCGGGCCTGGCAGGCCTGATGGACGGCTCCGTCTCGACTCTCGCTCCAATTTTTGCTGCGGCTTTTGCAACCCACAGGAGTCACGACGCCTTCCTGGTCGGCCTGGCTGCGTCGGTGGGCGCAGGAATTTCCATGGCCTTTGCGGAGGCGCTTTCGGACGATGGCTCGCTGACGGGCCGCGGGAAACCAGTCCTGCGAGGAGTCGTCACCGGCGCCATGACGGCGGCTGGCGGAATCGGACACACCCTGCCTTTCCTGATCGCAGATTTTCGGCTCGCGTTCACCGCGGCCGTTATTGTGGTCGCGGTCGAACTCGCCATTATCAGCTACATCCGCCATCGCTATATGGATACGCCGCTGGTTTCGTCTACGCTCCAGGTGGTCGTGGGGGGCGTGCTGGTATTCGCATGCGGGGTTTTGATCGGGAGCTCTTGAGATGGGGCAATCATTGTTCGAGGAGGATGGCTCATGATTCGTCGAATGTTGGCAGGATGGATTGCGATTCTCGGTTCTGGTTCGATTGCGGCCGCACAGGGCACGACGCCGCGCGTGGTGAAATATCAGACGACGATTGACGTGGTGAAATACGTCTATGGCAGCGCGACCCCTGTTGCACGGCTCGCTCCGGGCGACATCCTGGAGACGAACACGCTCGATGCATTCGGCGATGCCATTCAGAAACCCGGCGACACGCTCGCGCTGGTGAAGGGCGACAACCCGCTCACCGGCCCGTTTTACATCGAAGGCGCGGAGCCGGGCGACACGCTGGCGATTGAGTTCCTGTCGCTCGAGGTGAACTCGAACCAGGGCGTGGGCGCCTTTGCGCCCGGATTCGGCGCGCTGAATTCGACGTTTTATACGCCGATGGTGAACCCGCCACTGCCGGAGCGCATCTGGCTCTATCCCATCGACAACGCTGCCCGCACCGCAACGTTCCGGGCGCTCGATTCGAATTTCTCTGTAAAGATCCCGCTGCACAATTTTCTCGGCTGCATTGGCGTAGCGCCTATGGGTGGAGAAGCGCGCAGTTCGGTGGTGCCCGCGGAATTCGGCGGCAATATGGACGCACCGGAGGCGAGCGTTGGCAATACACTTTATCTGCCCGTGAATGTTTCCGGCGCGCTGCTCTATATGGGCGACGGCCATGCAGTGATGGGCGACGGCGAGGTGGCGGGCACGGCGGTAGAAGTCCCGCTGCGCGTGCGGCTGCGCGTTTCCGTGGTGAAGGGCAAGCGAATCGAATGGCCGCGCTTTGAGAATCAGGACGAAATCATGGCCGCGGGAATTTATCGCCCGCTCGATGATTCGCTGCGCATCGCCTTTACGCAATTGATCGGCTGGATCCATGCGGACTACGGACTCTCGGAACTGGACGCCTACGAATTGCTTTCGAAGGTGGCGAAAATCCATCTGACGGAAATGGTGGACCCGAATTACGTGATCATCGCCAAGATTGAGAAGAAATACCTGCCGCCGAAGAAGAAATGAACCAAGCGAGAGGGGCGAGGTCGGAAAAAGGCGACGCGACGCGAACCTTTCGAGAGTCAAATATTGATTTTCTCAACACGGCGTTGACAGGGGGGCGGGGGGCACCTAGAATCGCGGCGGCGCGGGATATCACTCGGTCGCACTCCTCCTGCGAACTTCGCCTGTCCCCCGCCGGAGACCGCCCATCGCACCCGGGGCACCCAAGCCAAAAATAGCGATAGTGGATGACGACGCGAGCCTGCGCTCGAAGATCGCGTCGGCGCTGCGTTCGGAGTTCGAAATCTTCGAGGGCGAGGATCACGACGCGGCGGTGAATCTGCTGCAGGAATCGGGTGTTGACGTCCTGCTGCTGGGGCTCCCGATCGCATCCGGCGGAGTGCGCGAATGCACCGACCTGCTGCACCGGCTGGAGGGGAGCGACATTGACACGCTGGTGATCGTACTCAGTTCTGATGAAAAGAAATCTACCGCGCTGAAAGTGATCGACGCCGGCTCGTACGACTACTTCATCAAGCCGATTGACACCGATGTGCTGCGGCATTTGCTCGAGCGCGCTGTTGAAAAACTCCACATCCAGCGCGAAAACCGCCTCTTGCGCGATGAGATCAGCCGCAAGAATGCGCTGGGAGATCTTATCGGCTCGACCGATGCGATGCGCCACGTGTTCGATTCCATCAAGCGCATGGCGCGCGCGACGACGAACGTGATCATCCGCGGCGAAAGCGGCGTGGGAAAAGAACTGGTTGCCCGGGCGCTGCACGAGCAAAGTCCGCGCCGCAGCCGCGCTTTCATCAGCGTGAATTGTGCAGCGCTTCCCGAGGGGCTGATGGAAGCGGAGCTCTTCGGCTACGAGAAGGGCGCCTTCACCGGAGCCGTGGCGATGAAGGAGGGGCGCGTCGAGCTGGCGCATCAGGGCACGCTGTTCCTGGATGAGATCGCCACGCTTACGCCGGCGCTGCAGAGCAAGCTCCTGCGCGTGCTCGAGGACCGCTCTTTGATGCGTCTCGGTGGCAAGAAACAGATTCGCGTGGACTTCCGCTTGATCAGCGCGACGAATGAGGACCTGGAGGATATGGTGCGTGAGGGCCGGTTCCGCGAGGACCTCTACTATCGCATTCACGTGGTACCGATCTTCGTCCCGGCGCTGCGCGAACGCGTGGATGATATTCCGGTGCTGGCTGAGTATTTCGTGAGCATCTATTGCGCCGCGAACGGTTTCCCGCTGAAGCGCCTGGCGGACGATGCCATGCTGGCGCTGAAGCGCTACCCCTGGCCGGGAAACGTCCGGGAACTGGAGAATGCGATTCAACGGCTGGTGATCATGACGGATGAGGAGATCATCACCATGAAAGACCTGCCACCCGAAATCGTGCAGGCCGCAGGGCGCGACTCGCGGGGCCGCTTCCGGCTGTCGGCTTCGGGGATCAATCTCGACAAGGAAATTGAGGCTTTTGAGCGACGCTGGGTGCAGGAGGCGCTGGAGCAGGCGAAGCAGGTGAAATCGGAAGCAGCGCGGCTGCTCAGCGTGGACCGAAACCGGCTGAACTACCTCTGCCGCAAGTACAACCTCTAGCCGCGTGTTGAATTTTTCAGTATCCGGGGGATAGTTCAGCAACCCCCGATCGGCCTCCGAGACAACGCGTAAACCGTTTCCGCTCGAATCTTTCACAAATGAATCAAGTTGCATGACCTGATGGATCGCTGTGGACATTGGATGGGGAATTGCATATAAACGCGCGGTGCCCCAGAGGGGCCCCGTTAATGGAGGGGATGAAATCCCATGGCGAAGAAACTCAAGAAGGGCAAGAAAATCGCAGCAAAAAAGTCGCTCAGGTCCAATCTTTGGAATAAGTAGTTATGGCCGGCGAGGGCCTTTCCCAGGCATCCTCGGCCCCTGAACGGGTCACGTGAATCACGAAGGGCTGCCTGCGATTTTGCCGGCAGCCCTGCTCTTCTAGAATGAACTCTCAGCAAAGACCCATGCCCTCCATCAACCCTGTCTTCTCCCAGTATCGGCTGCATATCCACCGATCTGGCATTCACCGTTTTGGGGTGTTTGCGGCAGAGAGGATCCCGCGCGGTCGGAAGGTGATCGAATATACGGGTCAGCGAATAAGCAAGCGGGCTCTCTCAAAGCGTGCCCAAAGGATGACGCGAGCGGCACGCAGGAAGCTTCGTTATCTAGCGCGGGTCAATCGCTATTGGGTGATGGACGGAGCCCTCGGAGGAAGCGGCGCCGAGTTTATCAACCACTCGTGCGAGCCGAATTTAAGGCCCCGGCGGACGCTCGGACATATATTGCTATTCAGCCGGCGGACGATTCGCAAAGGTGAGGAGTTGAGCTGGGACTACCGCTATTCGAAGAAGACCGAGACCATTCCCTGCCGCTGTGGATCACCGAAATGCCGGGGAACAATTAATCTTCGCTGAGGCCATGTGAAACTGCCCTGGAGCGCGGGGAAACCGCTATCCACGAAAGACTGGAAGGAGTATCGGAAGCGAGTGCTGCTTGATTGCCGCGATTGCGGCATCGAGCCGCAGGATTACTTCGACCTCGCCAGGTTTCCTCTGCTGATGGAGCCTGAGGAATGGCAAAGCCTCGCAACGCTCTCTGAGAAATTGGCAAAAGAGGCTCTCGCCGCAGAGCGGGAGCTTGTTTTCCGGACGGACCTGCATGAGCAGTTGGGATTGCCTGCAGATATAAGAAAAGCCTTGCAGGGATGCGCGCGGCAGGGTCTTCCAGCGGGTGCCGCGAGAGTGATGCGGTTTGATTTTCATTTTACGCCGGAGGGCTGGCGCATCACGGAAGTGAACGCCGACGTGATGGGCGGGTTTATTGAAGGAGGAACCTTTACGGAATTGATGGCGCCCTACTATCCACACTTCTCGGCTCCACCCAACCCCGCAACCGCCTACGCGGAAGCGGTCCTAAGAGCCGCGGGGAAGAACGCAATGGTTGTATTTGTGCGGAACACCCTACTCGCCCGATATCGGGGAATAAAGTGCCTCGCGCGGGAAGTCCGCAGGAAGGGGATGCGCGCAGCGGTGCGGCAGCCGGGACAAATATCGTGGCGGTCGAACCTCGCAGAATTCTCGGGCCCGCAGGCAGGCGGCGAGCCGGACTTGCTGATTCGATTTTATAACGCAGATTGGCTGACGAGATTGCACCGCCGCTCTCAATGGACGCCTTGGTTCTGCGGGGGGAAAACGCCCGTGAGCAACCCGGCCTCTTGCGCGGTGATACAGAGCAAACGATCCCCCCTGGTCTGGGATGAATTGCGGACGCCGATGTCCACTTGGCGCTCCCTCCTGCCGGAAACCAAGTGCCCAAGCGAGCTGGCGCTGGAATCGTTGCCGGAGTGGGTGATTAAGCCGGTCTGGGGGCGGGCAGGCGCGGCCGTGGCGATTGCGGGCGTAACGGAAGAAGGAGCCTATAAGAGGATTCTCAGGCGCGCCAGGCACGACTCGACCGACTGGGTCGCTCAACGGCGGTTTGAGTCCGTGGCCGTGCCCACGGAACAAGGACCGCGCCATATCTGCCTGGGAGTCTTCACCATCGACGGACGCGCCGTGGGTGCCTATGGGCGAATGGCCCCAAAAGCTCTGGTTGACGGGTACGCAGAGGAAATTGCCATCCTGATTCGCGGCAAAAATGGGATGAAGACAGATGCTATCGGCTCCAAATGCTGAAAAATTCAACTCCAACTGATTAAATCAACGCCAATTCCGCTCGTCTCAAGCAGTCAACAGTAGGCATAGGAAGAAATTCGCAGATTTCAAAGGATTTACTAGACAGGCCTCTGGCAGGGATAAATGGCTAGCAACTTGCATATATGCTGGCAGCGCCCCAGAGGGGCAAATCGAAAAAAGAGGACAACAAAATGGCCAAGAAAACGATTAAGCGCTTGAAGAAGTCCACCAAGGTAGAAGCAGGCAAGACTCTCCGCAAGCTCGGCATTGGCTAGTTTTTCTGGGTGTGCCTGCTGAACGACGGCACACCGACTTCGGGATCCTAGTACCACAAGAAATCAAGGGCTGCCTCTCACGAGAGGCGGCCCTCTTTCTTTTGGCCCCGCGAACCTACCGCAGGGATCACTATCTGGATTTATTGAAAAACCCAACATCTGATGACGAATTCAACGCTATTGCTGCTGAGAACTGACCCAGATTCCCGGCGACGCGGTGCAACAAAGCACATTTCAAATGACTTAGCCAGGACGTTACCTTCGCGGGACGATGGCTGTAAAGTTGCAGTTAATATGATTTACACTCTATGTGTAAAGTGTTGCAGGGACCCGGATATGAAACCGAAAAAAACTCCAAAGCGGCTGAAGAAGTCCCTGAAGCTGGCAGCAACAAAGCCGCTTTCGAGAGCGCCATGGGTGCTACCGCAAGGGTAAGCTTGTAAGCGCATAACCGGCGAACTCATCGCCGTCCACGATCCGCAAATGTTGAAACTGCAGGCTGCCTGTCTACGATGGGCAGCCCTTTTTATTTGGTCCGAGGAGATCCTGGGTGACTGCCTGGCGGCGTCGCCAACGTGCCAGCCCCCGAACTACAAGCGGCCAGCAGATCTGCACAACACTTCATCAATCCATCCATATTGAATAATTCAACTTCTGATCCAAAATTCATCGCCGCCGATCGATTGAACTGAGAGCGTGACTCCAGCCGCGTGCGCTAAGTCTTTCTCTTTGAGTTTCAATGTGGATCGGAGTTTGCCATTTGGTTTGGCGCGCAGATTGCAATGCATCCGAATGCAATCGAGCAGGCTAAGTTCCCAGAGGGGACACACAGTCATATGAAAAGTACGGCGAAGCCAGTGAAGAAAGCAAAAAAGCTCGGGAGCGCCAAGAAGCTGGAGCAAACGTCACCGTTGAGAATGGCGCGCTGAAGCGACGCTTCTGATGGCTTTCGCGGATGGTCTCCCGGTTGGGCCCGCTGCCCTTCCGGTTGATTGAAGTAGCAGCAACCCCCAAGGGCCGCCGTCCCAGGAACGGCGGCCCTTTTCTTTTCTCGTTGCGGATTCTGGCGAGATATTTCGGAGTTCCTGGAAGCCAACTGGCTGTATTGAGATCGTCGTCACGGGATCGGGTGGCTGGCGATGGCCAAACCAAGAAGGCGTTCACCGGAGAGGCGCAGAAGGCGCCGAGAACTTCCGAGGCGAACCTCCGGCGAGCAATTCCCGTTACCAGACCTGCGAACGCAGCCAGCGCCAGGATTCTCGTCCCACCTTCCAAACCAGTGGGGAACTCTTCGCGGAAATTCTTGCTGTTCCAGTCATTCCCTCGCGCAGGGAGCCATCGGGGTTGGGAAAATCCACAACCACGGCAAAGTAGTTTGTCAGCTCCTGCCCCATGCGTTCGAGCTTGTGGGGCTGAGCCACGGGGCGATCTTCTGCGGCGGCGGGAAGAATTTGGTCAACGTGGCCTGAATAGGTCCGATAGGGGAAAGGGAGAACCTTTACTTTTGCAGGTGTCCCGGGCCGAACGTCCTCCAGTTCCCAATCACGAACCAGGACCCGCGCCCGCATGGTGCTGCGGTCCACCACCCGGCAGAATTCGTCGCCTGGCGAGAGATATTCGCCGACCTTCTGTTCGACTTCCGGAGTGGTGATGACCCCGGCAAACGGAGCGCGGATTTCGAGCGCGTCCACTTCCTTGCGTGCGATGGCTAATTCCTGTTGCAGGCGCGAGCGTTCGCGGGTGGCTTGCGCGGCTTTCTGGGGGTCGGAGCCCTCATTCTGCCGCAGATTGCTGCTGGCCAGAGCAAGTTGTGCGGCCACAACCCGCGCCTTGGCCTGAATCTCCGGATCTTCGAGGGTTGCCAGAACCTGCCCTAGCTTTACTGCATCTCCTTGCCGCACGAACACCTGGCTGACTTTGCCACCCGCCTCAGCGCGCAACGGCGCCACTCGTCCAGGCTCGAGCACCAGATCGGTGGAGACCCGGGACGCGAAGGGAGGGATGAAGATCAGCAGAGCCAGGCCGGCAGCGCTTGCTGCCTGCAGCCGGGTCATTTTCCAGGCCATATATTCCTCCCGTTTTTGCCGCAGCCAGGCGCGC
>JBGPZR010000010.1:0-14397 GCA_041493845.1 Terriglobia bacterium
CGATGGCGCCTTCATACTCCTAAGCCTGCCCGAGCTCGCGTTCGCCGAATCAGAAGACACCATCACCCCGGCATAGGAAGCTCGCCGGCCCTTGGCCCCGGAAGAACCGGCAGCTCCCCCTGCGATTTGCAATCTGAATGTGCTGTGAAAACTCCGGTTATTTCGTCGCCAAGTAGCTCAAATCCGCGCGAAATTCGATGATCTCGCTCCACACGCTTTCAACCGAGGCATCAATTCTTTTCACGATTGAATCCGCCTCGGACTGCCCGAAAGCTTCCTTGAGCATGTCGCGGAACGGCTTCATGTTTGGCTTGTCTTCGAAATCGGCCCAATTCGTATGCGGGAACACCAGCACGTAGGAGCCGTCGCGTCCGCCATTCACCAGTTCGTACCACTCATAGTTGGCAGGCCATTTCGTCTTCTTGATTGCCTCGTCGATCCGAGCGAGCGCGCTCCGGAAATCCGCATCGCCGCCGATCCGCACGTTGTAATTGATCACTTCCGAATATTTCGACGGTCCCGTCATCCCGGCAGGCGGGTTGCTCACCTTCGGCATAAGGGAGTAATACCGCGCCACGATCGACTGCACGTAGGGCGCGACCGCCTTCTGGTATTCCTCGAGGTCAGCCTTATCCGGCACCGCCGGCTTGTCGAAATCCGCCCAGTGTTGTCCCACTCGCCCGACCACATAGGTCCCCGTGTGGTCTCCGCTCAGTATTTCCCAAACGAGCAGCGGCTGCGGATCCTTCTGCTGCTTGTGCCAATCCGCCTTTTGTTTCCTTCCGTCCTCGTACTGTTTCACCATTCCGTTTTTCGGCGTCTGGAATTCCAACGCCGCAATATTGCCAGGTTGCATCTGTGCGCCCGCCGATGCTGCCGCAAGCAACACCCCGCCAAACACCGACACCAGCCTGCTGAATTTCATCTGTGTTCCTCCGGAAAATTCAAGTGGGGGGCCGAAAGCCCGGCGAGCGTAGCCTCACGTCATGCGCCATGTCAAGCGCTGTCGTGTGAATGTCGCGAGGTTTTGCGGCATGGCCAATCATGGCTGTGCGTCTCTTGTCAAAATTGCCGCAGGGCACACAGCGGGCGGGCGCTCCCCGACTCCCGTGACGGTCTTCTCTCGTGCTGTTCACTTGCCCTGAAGGCGCAACACGAAAAATTTCAAGAAGCGCTCCGAATCAATCCCCACCGCGACATTCACATTGGGCTCGACGGGATTCACGCCCACCGATTCAAGTTGATCGCCGTGCAGTACAACCTTATCAACCGTGCCGTGGCGGTTCCCGATCGTTTCCCCGCGCGCATACCGTCCTGCCGTTTCCACATCCACGTGCATCGCCTTCGTTTTCAGAAACGAAGGATCGATCGCCGCTCCCACTGCCAGCGCGTCGTGGATGGCCCCGCCTTCAAACCCCGTGCCCTGGTACAGTCCAATCTGAAAGCGCGCCACTGCCGCAGCGAATTTCGCTTCCGGTCCGGCATTCTGCTCGAGCCTCGCGACGTCCACGTTTTTCATCAGTGTAATCTCCGTCACGTCCAGACCAACCATGGTCACCGGCCAGCCGGCGTTGAAAACTATATCGGCGGCTTCCGGGTCGCAAAAGACATTGAATTCGCTGGCTCCATTTACGTTTCCGCCCGAAATCGAGCCACCCATCAGCACCACTCCCTTCACCAGCGGGACGATGGAAGGATCCTTCAGAACTGCCAGCGCAATATTTGTTTCCGGGCCGATGGGAATCAGCGTGATCTCGTGCGGATACTTGTGCACCAGCTCGATAATCAAGTCGGGACCGAAGCGTTGGTCCGCCTTGCAGCGCGACGCAGGCAATTCAGCGCCGCCCAGGCCGTTTGGTCCATTCCAGAATGGCTCGATGATGAGCTTTCCATGCAACGGGCCCTGCGCCCCCTCCGACACGGGCAGATCGCAGCGCTCAGCAAGCGACGTGATTTTCAAGCCGTTTTCCAGGCCCACGGCCGCCGTCACATTCCCCGCTACAATCGTCAATGCCTCGACGCGAATCTCAGGAGAATTGAGCGCCAGAAGGATCGCCAGCGCGTCATCGGTGCCGGGGTCGGTGTCGATGATCACTCGACGCGGCCCCTGGGCAAAAGCTGCGCTGGTGTTCCCCGCGCCAAAGTAAAGAACGAAAACCGCAACAGCCGCGGCCATAATCCGCGCCACATGCAATCTCTGTCTGATCATTTGATTTACTCCCCCTCGCAATCGCGCGGATGCTACACCACCCGACGAACGGCGGCCACCCCAATTGCAGTTCTGGATTTGGTTGGGATTCTTTGCGCAGACACTCGAAGAGGAGTTGAGCCGTGCGGGTCACCCGAATAGCGAGAGCGTGCTATCTAGCGAGCTGGCTTCAAGGAACTTTGAGAGGAGTTGAAATGCTTCCCATTCGCCCGCTTAGGTTGTCCCTGGCCACAAACCGGACCATATAGTCCCCCGCCGCAAGTTCCAGTTCTCCGGGGAAGAAAGCTTCGCCCGTCTTCAATGCTCTGGCCGGGGCCGCTCCGATTCTGCCCTCCATTTGTTTTGAAAACTGCGCATCGATGTTTCCCTTGGCGGATATCGCCACCGCGGCAAAATCCATGCTCACGTGATTCCCATCGGCTTCATCCACCGTGGCCACTCCCTGCGCCAGCCGGAACTGAAATCCGACCATCTGCTTCCCGCCTAGCTCAGTACTTCCTGTATATCGCACCGTCAGCGGCAGGTCCGTGTAATCGAGCGGCGATATCAGGCCCAATTGGAGGTCCTCTTTTCGCCCCGAGTCCGCCTCCCGCGTGGTTCCCACGAAGTAGCTCGTCCGCGCTTGCACTTTCGCGTCCTGCCGCGAGACGTGCACTGCCATCTTTCGCCAACCCGTCCTTTTCGGATCGGGCTCTGGATAGAACCCCAATAAGTAGTAGTCGCTCGAATCCGCTGTCGCTTGCCGGAAACACCCGTCGATCTCCGTCTTCACGTAGCACATCCTCCCGCCGGTCATGTGCGCGAAATTCTCCATGTCGTACACGCTCGTGCGCAGGGATGGCATTCCGTAGATTCTCCGTCTGGAGGCCGGGTGGATGTAGTAGCGATTCACCAATCCTTCCACGTCCAGGGGATAGACGGCAATGTCCGCCCGGTTCAGTGCCAGCCAGGTATCTTGATACATTGTATCCAGGCCGATCATCCAAGTATTCACCACCAGTTTGTCATCAGCCGGGAATGGCAATCCTCCCGTCGCCCATATTAGCGACTTCCGGCCGGGAATCCCCGCGAATGCTTCGCCGATTTCCCGCAGCGAGGCCAGGGTGAGCTTCACTCCTTCGGCAGCATAGTGATTTGTGATCTGGCCCTGCATTTCTAGTTCTCGCAATCGGTTCGCCACCATGACCGGAGACCACCGGCTGACTATCGGGTCAGGCTGGACAGTTTGAGCAATTTCGTTAATAGACCTCTGCCCGGGAACCCGTTTCAGTGCTTCAGCCAGCACCCCGGGGTCTGTCGTAAAATCGTGAATCACTCTGATGCCGGCTGGATTTATGGTCATCAACGCGACCGGTTCGGTGGCCACCAGCGTTTCCGTGAGGAATTTGATGATGCTTCTGCGGGCCCGCTCTTGGTCGGGGAATGAAGTATTCAGCATGTCCAGCAAAATGATCGTCAGCCGTCCGGAGCTCTTCTCGTAGGTGTTGGTCACCTCGTTTTCCGAAGACGCGTGGGGTTTCAGCAGCTCGGGTCTTGTCTGAACGTGCTCGAAGAACGCTATTTTCTGAGGCTTGCCATTTTCAAGGATCGTGAAATCATTGATGGTCAGATCAGGAACATGAGCGCCAGACCGGTCTGTGACGATAGCAGGCACCCGGACGACCTCGGTCCCTACGGCAATGCGGTGCGCACCGCCCCCCTGGCTCTGCGCCACTTGCTGACACCAGACCGGAAAGGCCCCAGCCAAACAGATCATCCCGATTGGTAGAGCCCTGATAAAACGTTGGTGATCCATCCCGTGCTCCAGTCTCCCCCAGGCCGATGACAGTGGCAGGATAATACCACTTGTCTAGTTCACCTCCGAGTTCATTGCTCAATTTCGGAGGGCTCCCACGTCCTCTGCTTTTCGCAGTTCCGGGAACAGCCAGGCCCACAACCCGGTCACCACAATCGCCCCAATCCCTCCCAGCAAAACGGCCGGCACGGTTCCAAACCATTGCGCCGTCACGCCGGACTCAAACTGGCCAACCTGGTTCGACGCGCCGATGAAAATCATATCCACCGCATTCACGCGTCCGCGCATTTCGTCTGGCGTGCCAAGTTGGAGGAACGTCGCGCGGATGATCACGCTCACCATGTCCGAAGCGCCCACCAGCGCCAGTGCAAGCATGGACAAAAGCAGGCTGTGCGAAATCCCGAACAGAATCGTGAACGCCCCATAGGCCCCCACGCACCACAGCAGCGTCGATCCCATTTTGCGTCGCAGTGGCCGGTGCGCCAGCAGGACGGCCATCGCTGCCGCCCCGATTCCGGGCGCGCAACGCAGCAGCCCCAGGCCCCATGGCCCGGTCTTCAATATTTCCCGCGCATACACCGGAAGCAGCGCCACTGCGCCGCCCAACAGCACGGCAAACAGATCGAGCGAAATCGAGCCAAGCACCAGCTTCTGCCGCCAGATGTATTGCAACCCGGCAAGCACCGTCTTCAAGTTGACCTCTTCACGCGGCCGTGGTTTCGCTCGCAACTGGATGCGCAGGGTGAAGCCGGCCGCCGCAATCGCAGAAGCCATCGCTGCGGCATACACCGCCACTGGACCGCGGAGGAGCGCATACACCATTCCTCCCAGCGCCGGACCCAGAATTGTCGCCGTCTGGAACACGCTTGCAGCCCAGGCCACTGCATTCGGAAAATGTTCGTCGGGAACCAACTGCGGCAGGATGGCCCGCGTCGCGGGTCCGGTGAAGGATCGAACCACGCCCACAAGCACCATCACCACATATATGGGGTAAACTGAATGCACGCCGCGCAACGATTGCCAAAGCAACAGTCCGAAGCAAAACGCAAATCCGCAATGGCACGCAACCAGCAGCCGCCGCCGGTCAAAGCGGTCCGCCGCGTGTCCCGATACAAGGAACAGCAGTATTCCTGGAAAAAACTGCGCCAGACCAATCAGCCCGAGATCCAGTGGCCGCTTCGTAATCTCGTACACTTGCCACCCGACCGCCACCGATTGCATTTCGGTCCCGATCACGCTGGTGAAGCGCGCCAGCTGAAAAAGAACAAAATTCGGATGGGTGAAAGCGACACGCCCCGCGAGCCTGGAGTTCCCGGAACCGTCCATGGCGCACTACTCTGCCACAAAAATTCCGTTTCGCACCAGAATCACGGCCCCATGTCATCTCATGAATTTCCGCCATTCCATTGCATTCGACCCCGCTCCTCTAAGGTTTCGGCGCCGGCGTTCGAAATTTCAGCTATCTTTCAGGTGAGCGGTTCACGATTTCCCAAGGGCAGGCGCATGCGAGTGCTGATTATCGAAGACGATCGCAACATGGCCGGACTCCTTCAAAAGGGGCTCGAGGAAGAAAACCACATTGTCAGCCTCGCATTCGAAGGACGCGCCGGGCTCGAGTTCACCGAATCCTACGAGTTCGACGTGATCGTCCTCGACTGGATGCTCCCCGGAATGGACGGCCTCGAGGTCGCCCGCCGCCTTCGCAAGAGCGGGAAAGCGACTCCCATTCTCATGCTCACCGCTCGCGACGCTGTTCCCGACATCGTGAAAGGTCTCGACGCCGGAGCGGATGACTACCTGACGAAGCCTTTCTCCTTTGCAGAATTCCTTGCCAGGCTCCGCGCCCTCGCACGGCGCCCCGCTGCCGCGCCTCCTTCTGCGCGCCTCGAAATTGCCGACCTGGCACTCGATCTCTCGACGCGGCAGGTCTTCCGCGGGCGCCACGAAATTCGGCTCACGCCCACGGAATACCGCCTGCTCGAATTTCTGATGCGCCGCTCCGGCCGCGTCGCCTCGCGCCGCGCCATCGTCGAAGCGGTGTGGGGACTCGAAGCCGACGTTGAAGAAAACACCCTCGACGCTTTTGTCCGCCTGCTGCGCACCAAGGTGGACGAAGGGCACAAACAAAAACTGATCCACACTGCCCGCGGCTTCGGCTACTGCGTGAAACGGGAATCAGAAGAATGAAGCCGCAATCCATTCGCGTTCGCCTCACACTGTGGTATTCGCTAATCCTCGCGCTCTCCCTTTCTCTCTTCGGCGGCGGCGCCTACTTCGCCATGCGCCACAGCATCTACGCCACGCTCGATGCGGAACTCGGCCAGCGCCTCCAGGGCGTTCGCGGAATTATTTCCGAAGACGCCCCCCGAGGGGCGACGGCGGTCGAAGATGAATTTCGCGAGTTTGCCGCCGGGCAGGGCGCGCGAGGGCGGCTGCGAGTCGCAGACGTGGCCGGTCACGTCTTATTTGCTTCGCCTGGCATGGAATCAACTAACGTCCGTGCGACGAACCGGAAAGAATCAGCCGGGTCCAACGAAAAAATTGCCGGCGAGCACTTCCGTGTCTTGCGGGACAGTATGGAAGTTTCCGGCAATAGCTACGACATCACAGTAGCCATCTCCACGAAGGAACTAGGCGAGGCACTCGAACGGTTCCGCCGTCTGCTCTATCTTGCTGCCCCATTATTCCTGTTGCTCGCCGCGTTCGGCGGCTACTGGATGAGCCGCCGCGCCCTCGCTCCCGTGGACGAAATCACGCAGAGCGCGCACAATATCGGCGCACAAAATCTCGCCATGCGCCTCGCCGTTCCGCAAACCGGCGACGAACTGGCGCGGCTGGCGACCACGCTGAATGAAATGCTCAGCCGCCTCGACGCTGCCTTCCAGCGCATCACGCAATTCACCGCCGACGCCTCCCATGAATTGCGCACTCCGGTTTCTGTGATGCGAACCAGCGCCGAGCTGGCTCTCCGCAAGCCCCGCACGGAAGCCGAATACCGCGAAGCGCTGTCGCAGATTCTCCGCGAAACCGAAAAAGTTTCCCGGTTGATTGACCAGTTGCTGCTCCTGGCCCGCGCTGACTCAGGCCCGGCGACGATTCCAACCCCACGCACCAACCTCAACGAGATCCTCGAAAGGACCTGGCGACAGGCAAGCATTCTCGCGGAAGCAAAACATCTGGAGTCGGAAGACTTTATGCCCGCGGCGCCGGTCTGGGTTTGCGGCGATCCTGCTTCTCTCGAGCGGCTCTTCCTGATCCTGCTTGATAACGCGGTGAAATACACCGCTGATGGTGGGCGGATTGAGTTGCGCCTCTCGACCGACGACGGCTTCGCCGTCACCGAAATCCGCGACACCGGGATCGGAATCGCCCCCGAAGACATCGCTCACATCTTCGACCGTTTTTATCGCGCCGATCGCGCCCGCTCGCCTGAAACTGGCGGCACAGGCCTCGGTCTGGCGATCGGCCGCTGGATTACCGACGCACACGGCGGCGAAATTCGCGTCCAGAGTGAACCCTCCAAAGGTTCCACGTTCCAGGTTCGGCTTCCCCTCTCGCGTGAATGAGGTCTCTGCGGTCGAGTGGAATTTGCCAGCGGGCAATTTCTGCTCCCCAACACATTTTTCATGTGATTTTCAGTTTCAACGCCTACCCTGAAGTATCAGCATTGAAGGAGGGATGAATCGTGAATCGGCGGCTCACAATTTTTGCCTCCATCCTTTTCGCCATCGGCTTTGCCGGCTCCGCGGCGGCGCAGCAGCCACAGGCGCTCACGCTTGCCGAAGCGCTCGACCGCGCCGAAAAGCAGAATCTCGACCTGCAGGCCGCGCGCGCTCAGCGAGCAGTCGCCTTGGCGGGTGTCCGCATCGCCGGGCAGCGTCCCAACCCAACCGCATTCTTCAGCGCGGCTCGGGACACGCCGCACGAGAGTTTGTTCTTCGATCAGCCGATCGAGATCGGAGGCAGGCGGGGAAAACGAATCGAGTTGGCGAAGCAAGAAGGCGCGCTCACAGAATCGTCCATCACCACATTGGCCCGCCAGGTGCGCCGCGAAGTCCGCGTAGCTTATTTCAGTCTCGCTTTTGCGCGCCGCGTTACCGCCCGAAAACTGGAAGCCGCGAAGCTCGCCGCGCGCCTGAAAGAAATTGCTCAGGCTCGCTTCGAATCAGGCGATATCGCGCAACTGGAAGTCACGCAAGCGGAGCTCGAGCTTTCCCGCGCAAACGCGGATGCCCAAGTCGCAAAGCGCGAAGAAGAAATCGCGCTGAGCCAGTTGAATGTTCTCCTCAACGCGCCCGCTTCAACTTCCTGGGATCTGGCCAGCGGTCTCGACGGCTTCCCGCAGCCGCTGAGCCTGGAAGCGTTGGTGAGCAGAGCCACGGATTCGAATGCCGAAATCACGAGGCTGTTGCAGGAAATGAAGGTGGAGGAAAGCCGCACGGGCCTGCTCAAAGCCGAGCGCATACCGAATCTGGGCATCGAGTTTGGAGTGGATTTTAATTCGCCGGGCCAAGGCGGCTTCCACGAGGGCGGACGCGGACAAATTTCTATGGAGCTGCCCATCTTCTCGAGAAATCAGGGAGAGATCGCGCAATCGACCGCCACGCTGCGTGCGCTGGAACAAGAAACCGCGGCAAAACGCCGCGCTGTTGCGGGCCAAGTCGAGAGCGCCTACTACCAATTGAGTGCCCGCGAAGCGGAAGTTACTTTGTACAAGCAGACGCTCGTCCCCGCCACCAGACAGCTCGAAGAGCTCGCCGAAGAGAGCTACAAATCCGGCAAGGCAAATATTCTGACGGTTCTCGGCGCGCAACGGGACGTCCAGCATGTTGAAAGCGAATATCTGAACAGCCTGCTTGCCATGCACACGTCCTTTGCGGATCTGGAAGAAACCACGGGAGCGCCACTCGATTAAACGAGAAGCGAGAACATGCAAAGACGAATCACGATCTTGATCACGATCTTAATTCTAGCCGTCGCGTCTCTCGCGGGTTGCTCGCACAAGTCCGGCCCGGCAAACGACGCCGAGGGCAGCGCATCCGGAGCCGCAAACGCTGAAGTGACTCTCACAAAGGTCACGCGCGCCGACATCCGCGAAACAGCCGCTGTCAGCGGGACGGTTGCGGCGCTCCCGAATCACGATGTGCGCGTCAGTGCCCTCGTCACCGGCCGCATCGCTGAAATGAAAGTAGCCGAAGGCGACGCCGTCCAAACCGGCCAGGTCATCGCCCGCTTGGATGCCCGCCCCTATCAGGATCAGCTTGTGCAAGCCGAAGCCGCCGCGCAACAGGCCAGGGCAAATCTCGAAAACGCGCAGCTATCACGCAAACGCAACGAAGACCTCTTCCAGCGCGGCATCGCTGCCCGCAAAGATTTTGAAGATGCGCGCACACAGGAAAGCGTGACCGCCGCATCGGTGAGGCACTCGGAAGCCGCTGTTGAGCTCGCGCATCTGCAGCTCGGCCGCACTCAGATTCTTTCACCGCTCAACGGCCGAGTCGCCAAGCGCTTCGTCAGCGTTGGCGAACAGGTGGACGGCACCGCGGCGCAGCCGATCGCCGAAGTCGCCAATCTTGCGGAAGTGGAGCTGCTCGCAAATATTCCCTCGAACTATCTTTCCAAACTCCGGATCGGCGAGCCGCTCGAAATACAAAGTGACGCACTGGCGGGAAAACCGCTTACCGGAAAAGTTGTCGCCGTTTCCCCCGCCGTTGATGCCGCCACAAACCTCGGCCTTGTTCGCATACGAATCGCAAATGCGAATGCGCTGCTGCGCCTCGGCATGTATCTCTCGGCGCAAATCACTGTCGAAGATCACAAGAACGCGCTCACGGCCCCGGCGGAAGCAATTTATCGTGATGAGAAGGGCCAGCCGCACGTTTATCGCGTGGAGAAAGACACGGCCACAGCGGTTGATGTCAAGCTCGGGATCCAAACGAAAGATCGCGCCGAGATCCTCACGGGCGTGAACGAAGGCGACACCGTCATTCTCACCGGCGGCTACGGCCTCCCCGACACAGCGAAGGTCCACGCCAAGCCATGAACATCGTGGCCTTCTGCCGCCGCAACAGCTACGCGCTGTATCTGCTCACTGCCTTCCTCACCATCGCCGGGCTCGTCGCTGTCTTCCGGCTCCCGAGCAATATTTATCCCGAGCTGAATTTTCCCCGCATCGTGATTCTCGCGCACTCGGGCGACCTCTCGCCGGAAACGATGCTGCTCACCGTCACGCGCCCGCTCGAAGAATCTGCGAGCACGGTACAGGGCATTCGGCGCGTCCGTTCAAAGACGATTCGAGGGAACACGGAAATTTCCGTTCTCTTCAATCCCGACATGGACATGCAGTACGCGCTGCAGCTTGTCCAGGCCCGCACCGGCGAAGCGCGCAGCACGTTGCCCGCGGACGCGGAGATCCAGGTCGAACGCATCTCGCCCGCTGTATTTCCGGTGCTCAGCCTGATTCTGAATGGCAACGTCCCCGACGCCGATCTTCACGACGATGCTTTCTACATCCTGCGCCCGCATTTCAGCCGCGTTCCAGGAGTCGGCATCATTCAGGTGCAGGCCACGGACACGCGCGAAGTCTCCGTGATCGTGGACCCGCAAAAAATGCTGGCCCACCGTCTTTCGCTCGTGGATATTTCGGCGGAGCTGAAAGCTACGAACCAGGTGAATTCCGTCGGGCGCCTCTCGAAAGATTATTTGCAATACCTTGTTCTTACCACCGGCCAATTTGCCACTCTCGACGACATCCGCGGCACCGTCGTGGCGATCGAGAATGGCGTTCCCATCCGCGTCCGCGATGTGGCGGAAGTTCGTGACGGCGTGGAGGACCGCCGGACACTGATCACCGGCAACGGGCAGCCTGCCGCTTTGATCAATATTTCCCGGCAAATCGGCGGAAATATTTTGCAGCTTGCATCCGACATCAAGGCGCAGATCCGCAACCTCGGCTCCGCGATTCCGAAAACGCTGCGAATTTCAGTTGTGTATGACCTGGCCGAATTCGTCTCCGAATCCATCGGCAGTGTTCGTGACGCCATCCTGATTGGCGCGATCCTCGCTGTGCTGATTCTGTTTGGCTTCTTGCGCGATGCGCGTACCACTCTAGTGGCCGCCGTTTCTCTTCCTCTCTCCGTAATCGGCACTTTCTTCTTCCTGAAAGTTTTCGGCGGCACGCTCAACCTGATGTCGCTTGGCGGCCTGGCGATCGCCATCGGATTGATCATTGATGACGCCGTTGTAGTGATCGAAAATATCTACCGCCATCTCGGCCTCGGCGAGGCACCTTCAGAGGCCGCTGAATCCGGCACGCGCGAACTGCTTAGCGCCGTAGTCGGGTCGACCGCCACAACCCTGGTGGTTTTTCTCCCGCTCAGCCTGCTGAAAGGCTTCGTAGGCGAATTTTTCTCCGCGCTTTGCATGACGCTCAGCATCTCCATCCTTCTCTCGCTCGTTTACGCCATCACCGTCATTCCTTTGCTTTCCCAGCGTTTCCTTACTTCGCAGACGCATCGCCTGGAATCGGCGCACTTCATCGAGCCGGTGAATCGCGCCTACGAGAAGGCGGTACGTTGGGCGCTGAAGCATCGCGGAATCGTCGCCGGAGCTACCGCGATCACAATCGTCCTCGGCGTCCTGCTCTTCCTGAAGCTGCAGACCGGCTTTCTTCCGCAGATGGACGAAGGCGGCTACGTCCTCGACTATCGCACGCCGCCTGGCACTTCGCTCGACGAGACAAACCGCATTCTCACTGAAGTCGAGCACCGCATCGCGGCTATGCAGGAAACGGCGTCTTTTTCACGCCGGACCGGCGCCGAGATGGGTCTTTTCGCCACGGAACAAAATAAGGGCGATGTGCTGGTGAAAATGAAGCCGCTCTGCCATTGGCCACGCACCTGGATTGGTTGCCCTGCCACTGAGCGCCGCCGCGCCACGGACCAAGTGATTGACGATCTCCGCGCGCAAATCGCGCAAAATATTCCCGGGCTCGATGTCGAATTCGTGCAAATCCTGCAGGACATGCTGGGCGATCTGCAAGGCTCGCCCGAGCCAGTCGAAATAAAGCTGTTCGGCAATAACATGCAGGTTCTCGAGCAGTTGGCCGGCGAAATTCAGCCGCGCCTCGAAAAAATCAAAGGTCTCGTTGATTTCGTGGGCATCTCGAAAGGAAACCCCGAGATTGTGTTCCACGTGAATCCAGCGCTGGCGGGCCGCGCCGGCCTCACGCCGGAGCAAGTGACGCGGCAGGTGAGCGCCGGCCTGCTCGGAATTTCGGAAACGCAATTCCGCCAGGCCGATCGCACCATCGGCATCCGCTTGCGCTTTCCGGATTCTTTCCGCGGCAATTATTCGAGCGTGCAACAGTTCCCTGTAGTAACGCCCGCCAAACAAATCCTGCCGCTTTCATCCGTCGCGCAGGTGGAAGAAGTTCGCGGCGAAAATCAGCTACAGCGCGAAAACCAGCGGCTGATGGTCACTCTGACTGCGCGGCTCCAGAACCTGGATCTCGGCAGCGCCATCCGCGAAGTCGAGAAGGTGATCAAGCAGACGAAGTTTCCGTTGAACACGTCTTTCGAAATCGGCGGGCAATACGAAAGCCAGCAGAGCTCGTTTCACGATCTGCTTTCCGTTCTGGGCTTGGCGCTCGGGGCCGTTTTCATTGTTCTTGTGATTCAGTTCCGGTCGTTTGGCCCGGCGCTCATCATTCTTTCGGCTGCGCCGCTTTCGCTCCTCGGCGTCTTCGCCGTGCTGATGGTCACCGGCACGGCGCTGAACGTTTCCTCCTTCATGGGAATTATTTTGATGGTGGGCCTCGTAGTGAAAAACGGAATCATTCTCTTCGAGTACGTCAACAAATTGCTCGAAGAGGAACTGCTCCCGTTGGACGAGGCCCTCATCGCCGCCGGAAAAATCCGTATCCGGCCAATCCTGATGACCACTCTTGCCACGTTGTTCGGACTTCTGCCCCTGGCGCTTGGCCTCGGCTCCGGCGCAGAGTTGCAAAAGCCGCTGGCCCTTGCCGTGATCGGCGGCCTGCTGCTCTCGACGTTCATCACGCTGGTAGCGATGCCCGTCCTCTATTCCCTCCTTCAGCAGAAACCCGCCGCACCCTAAAAAGATAGATTTGCGATTAGCGACTCGCGGGCGGAACGACTCCGTTCATACGGAGATACTCGACCATTTGGCCGTAATGATCGTAGGCATGGATTAGCGATTCGACCACCAGACCAAGACGAGTGGCCGTACCGCCCTGCAAGGGCGAAATCGGATCAGTTGCGACGACATAGTTTTGATCGTCTATGGCAGCCATGGCCTTGCGGAGATAGACGAAGGAACCCTTCAGGTACTCCATAATTTCTGGCTTCGTCCGAACAGATTCCGGTCCGGTTTCGTCCCCGGCATCGGTGGGACGCTTTTCCCCGAGGGCGGCCGCACCCAGGATGTAGTTGGTGGCCGCGGCGTGCTTCACCTGTTCGCCAAATGGCCGTACACCCTTGAATTCACCGCTGGTTGGGGCAAACGGATACTTGTTCGCCGGCATGGCCTCGGCGGCGGATACAACGTTTCTCTCCACGATGTTGAAAAGGATCTCCAGTGCCTGAGCGGACGTGCGACGCTCGACCTGCTTGTTGGTCTGGGCCAGCGCGGTACTGGCACATCCGAACAAGAACAAAGACGCAATTACCCATCTCATCTTTTTCACAAGCAATCTCCTTGAACTCAAATTTTTGAGTTTCGCTTTTTCCGCCCGGGCTACTGGATTCCGAACTCATGCCGCATGAATTCTTTCACTCCCTCTTTTCCTCTCAACTTCAGCCACAGCGGCCCGCCATCCCGCTGCAGTTCGATTTCAAAGTCGAAGAAGGGGCAACATTTTCGTTCGCTCGAAACATATTCGGCCAGCTCGCCGATGGACACCTGTTCGGTTTGCAAGCGAAACGCGTAGCCATCCGGCAGTTCTTTGGTCTCGACCCTCGCGCCTTTGAGTCTTTCGGTGAGCTGGTGCAGCCGCTCTCTTTCCGCCGGGCTGAGAGCTTTCAAGTTGCAGTAAAAACCGGATTGATCGGCCGGCGTTTTCGATTCAAGCTTCACTGCAGGTGCCGTGCTCTGCTGGTGCGCATGCGCGGATAGTCCATTGACCACGACAACAGCTAGAATCGCTGTGAAAACAGATGCAGCTGCAAGCCAGTTGTACTGTGCCTGGTGAATATTCACGGTCGTCCTCCTGAAAGTTTTTGATTCCACCACGCTGAAAATGGTACAAGTTGAAGTTGACTTTAAGTCAAGGACTATTTCGGGGAGGGTAAATGACCATCGGCGAACTGGCGGCACGCGCGGGACTGGCGCCCTCGGCGATCCGCTACTATGAGAAAGCGGGGTTGTTACAGGC
>JBGPZR010000169.1:0-5336 GCA_041493845.1 Terriglobia bacterium
ATTTTTGATCAGCGCGCCGCCGCCGGTAAGCACGATGCCGCGGTCGCTGATGTCCGCAGAAAGCTCGGGCGGCGTGCGCTCCAGCGCCACGCGGATGGCGTTCAGAATCGTGGCGATGCACTCCGAGAGCGCTTCGCGGATTTCGCTGTCGTCAATGGTCACGGTGCGCGGAACGCCTTCGATCAAGTTGCGGCCCTTCACTTCGAGCGTCAGCGGCTTTTCCAGCGGGTAGGCCGAGCCAATTTCGATTTTGATTTGCTCCGCGGTGCGCTCGCCGACCAGCAAATTGTACTTGCGCTTCAGGTAGTGCATCACCGCTTCGTCCATCTCGTTTCCAGCGACGCGCACGGAGCGCGAATACACGATGCCGCTCATGGAGATGACGGCGATGTCGGTGGTCCCGCCGCCGATGTCCACCACCATGTTGCCCGAAGGTTCCTCGATGGGCAGGCCGGCGCCGATCGCCGCGGCCATGGCCTGCTCCACAAGATAAACTTCGCTGGCCCGCGCGCGATAGGCGGAGTCCTGCACGGCGCGTTTTTCCACCGGCGTAATTTCGCTCGGCACGCCGATCACGATGCGCGGGTGCACCAGCACGCGGCGATTGTGCGCCTTCTGAATGAAATAGGTGAGCATCCGCTCGGTCACTTTGAAGTCCGCGATCACGCCGTCCTTCATCGGCTTGATGGCCACCACGTTTCCGGGCGTGCGGCCGAGCATTTCTTTGGCTTCGCGGCCGACGGCCACCACCTCGCCGGTGGTCTTGTTGATGGCCACGATCGAAGGTTCGTTCACCACGATGCCTTTGCCGCGCGCAAATACGAGTGTGTTCGCGGTTCCCAGGTCAATCGCCAGGTCGGATGAGAACAGGCTGAAGACCGACCGCATGTTGAAGCCATTTTTCGTCACGTGTTACTTCCCCCTCAGGTTCGCCCGGAACGCCGCTGCGGCGGCGATATAATTTGCCGGTGTTCGTATCTTACGGGATCACAACGTCCAGATGCTTGATGGCCGTGCCACCCCGACGGTTCTGCCCGGTGATGACGATGGTGTGGCTCCCGCGGGTCATCGGCTGCGTGAAATACCGGAAACGGCCGTCGGGCTTGATATCAGCCACTTGTTCCCCGTTGATGATCAGGGCAGCGCCGGGCTCCGTGCGTCCGATCACCTCCACGTTATTGCCGTGGAGTTCAGTGTCGTCTACTTCGAGGAGCATTTCCAGCTCTTTGCCCTGCGTGACCAGTGTGAACTTGAAAGAATTGCTCTCGTCGCTGGTGGCGTTTTTCTCGTCGATCGCGCGCACTCTCCAGAAATAATCGCCGGGAGCGAGCCCGGTGATGTCCACGCTGTTCGTCGAAATTTTCTTTTCCATCACCACACGGTTGAACATGGAAGTGGTGCTGGCCTGGAATTCGTACATCTTCGCCGTCAACACCGGTTTCCATGAAAAGTGAATCGGGTCGCGCTTGGGGTCGGCCACGATGATGGGCGAGAGATTGATCGGCTCGACCAGCTCGGGCGGCGCCAGCACCTGGCTCTTGGTGATCGGTCCGCCGGTGGGAAAGGCGGCGCGCTCCCACTGGCCGATATTCAGGTGCTCGGAGCCGCGATCCAGTTCGGCGCTACCCGAAGCGACCGTGATTTCCTGCTCCTTCGTGGCCGGGTCACTGCGCACCGCCGCACGGCTGTTTGCGCGCAAAGACGCGACGGCATTCTCAAAAGAAACTTCCGCTTTCGATCCGGGCACTTCCCAGGTGCCGGTGGCCAGGTCCACTTGACCGGAACTGATATGCATGCCCACGGTCGTCGCGCGATCTGGTTCCACGTGGTTTTGTTCCACGGTGACGAGCGTGTCTCCTTTCACAGTGTATGTCGTGCCATCGGAGAAGGCGATGCGCGCCACTCCTTCGGGGCCGGTCTGGATCAGGTCGTCTTTATCGAGCGTGAGCTGGTAATCGGCATTGGTCCACTGGACGGAGTTCGCTTTTTTCACCTGCACCTTGCCATCCAGGTTGACGAATCGTGCCTGCCGCGCAGAGATTGTTGCCACGCCGGGTTCGTGCGCTGGAAAAGCGTCCGACAGGCGCTGCAGTATTTTCGCGGACGCTGCAGGAAAAACAATGTAGACGGAAGCGAGCACGATCGCAACAATCGCAAGAACATACAGCGCGACGGTGCGATATCTTACCGTGTGCCAGTACACTTCCACGCGCGAGACTTTCTGCTTCGCGGTCGCGGCGCTGATTTTTCCGTCGGTCATGAGTTTTTATGCCTAATTTGGCAATCTAGCATAGGGGTATAGGCCTTTCAACACGGCGGCGAACCAGTTGCGAAACTGGTACCCCCTCGCTCATCCTGATTTTCCAATCCCGTAGGGTAGCAGTGATCGGCCGGGGACTGATCCGGCCCGGCCCCTGAAGCCATTTTGGTGGTTGACCGGGGCAGCCTGATTTAGGGAGACTAGTGGCTTCGGTTGGGCACCCGATTGTCCCGAATGCCTGCCGCAGGTTTGGCCAATGCTGCCTGGGATGGCTGAGCAAAAAGATGCGCTGCGAGGAAGAAGATCATGACTGAAACCTTAGGCGAACTGCTTCCACCGGCCCGGTTGATGCTCACGCCGGGCCCTTCGTGTTTGGACCCGCGGGTGTATCGCGCGCTGGCAGCGCCTCTTGTGGGCCACATGGATCCCTGGTTCACGGAAATGATGGGCGATCTGCCGGTCCTGCTGCGGAAGGTTTTTCAGACGCAGAATCGGATCACGTTCCCGATTTCCGCGTCGGGTTCAGGCGGCATCGAAGCGGCGGTGCTGAATCCGGTGGAAGCCGGCGACCAGTGCATCGTCTGCGTCAACGGAATGTTTTCCGAACGCATGGCCATCATTGCGGAGCGCAGCCCGGCGAAAGTGATTCGCGTGGAAGCGCCGCTCGGACGCCCGGTGGACCCGGAGGACATCCGGCGCGCCGGCCAAGGCAAGAAAATAAAATTTGTGGGGCTCGCGCACGGCGAGACTTCCACAGGTGTTGTGCAGCGCATCGAGGATTACCGCAAAGTGGCCGACGATCTGGGGGCGCTGTTGATTGTGGACACCGTGGCGACGCTCGCCGGCATTCCGCTCGACGTGGATCGCCAGCGGATTGATATCTGCTTCAGCGGATCTCAGAAGGCGCTGAGTGCGCCGCCGGGAATGGCGCCAATCACCGTGAATTCCCGCGTCGAAGATTTGTTGCGGACGCGAAAAACTCCTGTGGGGAGCTGGTATTTCGATCTCACGCCGATTCTGACGATGTGGGGCTCGGAACGCACCTATCACCACACGCCGCCTGTGTCGCTGATCTATGCGATGCGCGAAGCTCTGCGGATTGTGGTGCAGGAAGGGCTGGAAACGCGCTGGGAGCGGCATCTGATGAATCAGCGCGCCCTTGTCGCCGGCCTCGAGGCCATGGGCCTGGAGTTGTTCGTTGCCAACCCAGCGGACCGCCTGGTGACCGTGACTGCAGTGAAAATCCCCGCGGCGCTCGACGATCGAAAGGTTCGTAGCCAGCTCCTCAACGAATTCAATATCGAAATTGCGGGCGGCATCGGGCCGACCAAGGGAAAAATCTGGCGCATTGGCCTGATGGGATATTCCTGCCAGAAGACCAACGTCCTGCTGTTTCTCGCGGCACTCGAAAAAACCGTGCTCGACCAGGGCCTGCGCGTTCTGGCAGGCGCGGGCGTGGCCGCGGCGATTCAAAGTTATCAGCACTCCGAGCAACCCGCCGCGGTCGGCGCAAGGAAGTAGGGGCGGCGATGGCCCGTGCGGCGGCTCCCACCATTCCCAACTCCGGGGCCATGAGCGATTTCATTGGCGCTTTCGACGTCCCGTCGAAAGTGACGGACTACGTCTATCGCTGCCGCTTCTCGCATTGCTGGAATGGAATCGCCACACGCCACAGCGACACGATGGATTGCAAGTTTTTCGTGGATGGCAAAGGCGTGGTGCTCGGGCTGGCGCACCCGGGTTTCGTTGAGTTTGCCGCGCGGGCCAAACGGAATCTCAGCGATCGCGAAGCAAGTTACATCGCCGCCGAATATCTGCGCGGGCGGCTCGAGCAGGAAGATGAACACTCGCTGTACGATGTATCCGCCGCCGACGTTCTCCGCATCATCGAAAAACTCTCTATTCGCTGACCCGTTAAATCGTCACCCTTTGCGCTACCCGGCAGATTCCGAGTGCTGGTTGCAGGGGGCAGGCTTTCCGCTGCGAAGTTACTTAAAGGAGAGGGTTCAACGAAACCAGTACAGCGCTACGGCGCATCCGATTTCGGTTTTGCGGAAGACTCTTTCTTGGCGAATGAGCGCACATAAATCACTAAATTCCAGATCTCATCTGGCTTGGCGCGTTCACCCTCGGGAGGCATATCTCCCGTGCCGTTTTTGATGATGTAGAAGAGCTCGCCATCGGTCTTGTCTTTCAGTGCTGCCGGGTCCCGGTAGTCGGGCAACTTCAGCTTCATATCCACGGCCAGGTCGCCCTTGCCGTTGCCGTCGCTTCCATGGCACATCGCGCAATCGTAACCATAGGTCTTCTTTGCTTGAGCAGTCGAAGCGGCGGTGGGCTTGACGGGATTCGCCAATTTTGCCGCGTCTGCCGGAATCGCGGATTTAGCGGCAAGAGCTTTCTCAGCAGATTTTTGAGCTTGTTGCGCTGATGCATAGGGGCCGATGAGCATGAGGGCCGAAAGGGCAATCAGGTACTTCCGCACACCTTCCTCCTCGATCGCTGGCTCTGGAAAAGATTCAGTGCATTCTACTCCAATGCGTAGGTGGAAGCGGTCTAATTCGCGGGAGGGAGCGCGCGCCGCATTAAGCATCCGAAAGCGATCCATCGAGGCCCGTCCCATCATCTAATTCTCCGGCCTCCAGAATCTCGCCGCAGTCAAGGCACTCGACGTATTGAGCGTCGTCGTCCTTGGCGATTACGCGCGTGCGCTGATGCTTGCAGGCAGGGTCGGGCATGTCCTTCTCAGCCGGAATCTGCGCGAATTATAGCATTGACGCGTTCTCCGCTGCAGGCCAGAGCGCAGTTGACAAACTCCTGGATTGCCACTATCAGTCTCTTTGCCGGACGTCTGGAAGCGAGAAAACTTGGCCGCCGAACCGAGTACGCAAAAACGTTTGGGCAGCGCGCTGTTCTACGGCATCATCGCCGTGCTTGCCTATCTGTCCTACCTCGTGTTTGAGCCTTTTCTCGCGGCGCTGGCCTGGGCCATCGTGCTCGTGGTCGTTTTCTACCCGCTGAACGAATGGCTCGCGCGCCGAAGGGGGCGGACCATGGCTGCCATCGCCAGCACCGC
>JBGPZR010000002.1:0-20993 GCA_041493845.1 Terriglobia bacterium
AATATCGGCTGCGTGCTGACGCATCTCGGCGAGAATATCGCCGACCGCGCGGAAGCCGAGGGCGTTGCGCAGCACTACCTGGATGTGCTCGGCCAGATCCGCGCCGGCAACCTGCCTGTGGAAATTTCGGTGAAGCTCACGCAGTTGGGTCTCGATCTCGACCGCGAATTCTGTTTTGCCAATCTTGCGAAACTCATCGAGCGGTGCCCGCCGGAAAAGACTTTGTGGATCGACATGGAGCAGAGCCCCTACGTGGATGCGACGCTCGCGCTCTATCGCCGCGCACGCAAGGCCTACAAGAATGTAGGCGTCTGCGTGCAGGCTTATCTTTACCGCACGGAACGGGATCTTGAGTCGCTCATCGCGTTGGGCGCCGCCGTCCGCCTGGTAAAAGGCGCGTACAACGAGCCGTCGGAGATCGCTTTCCCCAAGAAAGCGGATGTGGATGAAAGTTACTATCGGTTGGCCACCATGCTGCTGAATCCGGACGCGCGCCGCGCCGGCGTGCGCGCTGCCATCGCCACGCACGACCGCACATTGATCCAACGCATCACCGGATGGGCCGCGGCGCAGGGAATCGCGAAAAGCCAGCTTGAATTTCAAATGCTCTACGGAATCCAGCGCGCCGAACAATTGCGCCTGGCGCAGGATGGCTACCGCTCGGCTGTCCTGATTTCCTACGGCACATTCTGGTTTCCGTGGTTCATGCGCCGGCTCGCGGAGCGCCCCGCCAACGTCCTGTTCCTCGCGCGCAATTTCTTTTCTGGATAACTGCTGCGCCGCGCTCGGCGCGACCCGCTGATGATCCCAATCTTCCTCCCGCTCGCAGGCGTTGTTTTGAACGATAATCTCCAGGCGGTACAGAGAGGAGAGGACTCTGATGCGAATGGTTGCCATCAAGGCCGGTGTGTTTGTTCTGCTGGTGATTGTGTTGTTTGTTTCGTTTTATGCGAGGCGCACGAAGGCTGCCCCGCAAGATGTGTTCCCGCAGGCGGCGTGCCTAGTGTATGTGCCGCAGTTGTGGGGAGACTACAAGGGCGGTTCGCAGCAATCGGGCCTGGCGTTTCAGGATAAGGCTGGGACGCTGCGGTTTCTGACTTCCCTTCCTTGCGGCGGGGTACCGCTGGTGGCGCTTGAAATTCGGCGGAGCTCGGGGAACTGAGCGGCCTAGCGGGTGCGTTCGTCTTTTTCGATTTTGCCGTCGCGCAGGCGGATGGCGCGGTGGGCGTGCGCGGCGATATCAGCTTCGTGGGTGACGAGGATGATGGTGTTGCCCTGCTGATGCAGGCGCGCGAAGAGGGCCATGATTTCTTCGCCGGTTTGCGAGTCGAGGTTACCGGTGGGCTCGTCGGCGAGCAGGATCGAGGGATTGTTCACAAGCGCGCGGGCGATGGCGACGCGCTGGCGTTGGCCGCCGGAGAGTTCATTGGGCTTGTGCATCATGCGGTCGGCGAGATCCACTTGCGTGAGGGCCTGCTTCGCGCGCTCCAGACGCTCTTCGGCGGGTGTGCCGTTGTAAATCAGGGGCAGCTCGACATTGTGAAGCGCGGTTGCGCGCGGCAGCAGATTGAAGGTCTGAAAAACGAAGCCGATCTCCTTGTTGCGAATGTAGGCGAGCTCATCGTCGTTCAATTCGCTCACCAGGCGTCCGGCCAGCCAGTAGCGCCCCTTCGAAGGCGTGTCGAGGCAGCCGATTAAATTCATCAGCGTGGATTTTCCCGAGCCGGAAGGACCCATGATGGCGACGTATTCGCCCTTGTGTATCTCAATGCTCACGCCGCGCAGCGCGTGAAGGTGTTCCGCGCCCATCTCATAAGTTTTCCAGAGATCTTCTGTGCGAATGGCGATGCCGGCTGCGACCAGGTCTTCGCGATAGGTCTGCGGCGCGCCGATCTCTTCGACTGCCATGGGCACTGTGCTCCTGGAATTCACGATCTTGTTCCGATGCTCCGGTAGCGCCGGTCTTCCGCCCGGCATGCCGCGTGAAGGGCGGCGCTCCATTTTCGTCACGCTAGCTGGACGACGACGGCTCTTCGCGCTTCGGCGGAGAATTGTCCACCTTGACGCCCGCGCCGGGACGGAGCATGCGCAGCGCTTTGTAGTTGCCGGTGACGATTTCGTCGCCCTCGCGCAAGCCGCTGGTGACCTCGATGTCGGTGACGCCGGCGATCCCGGTCTGCACGGGGACAAATTCGGCCTTCTTGTTACGGATGACGAAGACGCCGGTGATCTCATCCTTTTGACCCGGGCTCAGCGCGGGCTTCGAAGCGGCCAGCGTCACGCTGCTTCCGCCCTTGCCCTGCCGCGCCGCCTCTTCGAGCTCCTTGCGCGAGCGCACGGCAAGCGACTGAATCGGTATTGTCAGCACGTCTTTCTTCTGCGCCGTCTCAATCTTGGCGGTCGATGAAAGCCCGGGACGCAGCGAGTCCGGTGGATTGTCAATGATGATGACGACTTTGAAGTCGCGCGCCTCCTGCGTATTCGCAGTGGTTTGCGTGGTGGCGGCCTGGCCGGAGGAGCGCAGGATAGCCAGCTCACCGACTTCGGTGACGCGGCCCTTATAAATTTTCCCGGGGATGGCGTCAATAGTGACGTCCGCGATTTGGCCGTGGCGGACGTTGGTGATGTCGGTCTCATCCACCTTCACTTCCGCGGTGACCACGCTCATGTCGGAAATCGTGAGGAGGAAGCTGCCGGTGGCATTCTGAATTCCCGGGACCACGTTTTCGCCCACGCGCACAGCGATATAGCTGACGATGCCGTCAATCGGCGCGGTGTAGGTGGTTTTCCGAAGAACGTCGGCGGTGTGTTTCAGGATGGCGCGGGCCTGGTCTTGATTGGAGCGCGCCTGCTCGCGAGCCGCGCGTGTCTGCTCCACCTGCGCCTTGCTGGCATTCAGGGCAGCGACGGCGCTGTCGTAGGTTGCTTTGTTGGCGTCAAATTCCTGTTTGGAGATGAGCTGCTCCTGGAAGAGCTTCTGCGAGCGCTCCCAGTCGTATTTTGCCTTCTGCAGATCGGCTTCGCGCTGCGCCAACGTAGCGACGGCGGAATCGTAACTTGCCGCCGCAACACGCGTTCCCGCCTCCATCGAATCAATACTGGCCATCTGGGCTTGAACGTCCGCACCGGGCTGAATGTTTTCGAGGTGCAGCAGGACGTCGCCCTTCTTCACGTGGTCGCCTTCCTTGGCCACAATATCGGTGATCTTACCGAATCCTTCGCCCAGCACGTTGGTGTAAGTCTTCGGGCGCACTTCGCCGGAAGCGGTAACGATGGAGGTCAAGTCCTGCTTGGTCACTTTGCCGCTCTGGACCGTGACGATGTCCTTGGTCAACTGGTGATAGACGAATCCGCCCACGCCCAGCAGGACCACGCCCGCGCTGACACCCACCGTAATTTTTTGCCACTTCTTCATGAAACGAACCCTTGGCTCCCCGGTCTGCAGGCGACAAATCTTCCCGTCATCAGATCCATACGACCGGGCCGCGCAGAATGTTTCTCAGCTTAGACGCAGGGTTGCGGATAAGGACAGGGGAGCCTACGTACGAGTCTGGGTCCTTACTCCTAACTCCTTGCTTCTTCCGCTCATAGCGGGTTTCTGGAGCTATGAGCCATTGATTGCAAAGATCCATTCTAATTCGATTTCGAGAGGAAAGAAACAGTCCCGAAGAAGCGAAGCTGAGGCTGAGGGTAAATTTCCGGCAGCCCGGATAATCAGAAGCGGCGTGCAATGGTCGTTTGGGCACGGTCAAAGCAGAGGCCTGAGGCAACCCCATGGCCTACAAGGGATTCCAACCGGGTAAGAGACAGCCAAGGGGAAACTGTCGTTGACCTGTCCTTTCGGACAGGTTAGAATTTCTCACCAAATCGGGGAGTTGGTGCAGATATGGGCCAATCGGCCAAGGTGTTTCTTTTCGGTATTTTAGCCGGAGGCTTGGCGCTTTCGCCAGGGACCTTCGCGCAGGATTCCAAGCAGGACCAGACTGACCCGAAGGCTGCCAAGCAAGCTGCCAAGCAGAAATCCAGAAGCGACAATCAACTCAAGAAGGAACTCGACTCACAATACAAGAAATGGCTGGATCAGGACGTGGTTTACATCATCTCGCCTGAGGAGCGCAGCGCATTTCTGCACCTCTCGACCAACGAAGAGCGCGAGCAATTCATCGAGCAATTCTGGCAGCGCCGCAATCCCGATCCCGATTCCCCCGAAAATACCTTCAAAGAGGAACATTATCGCCGCATCGCCTATGCCAACGAGCGTTTCGCCTCCGGAGTCCCTGGCTGGAGGACTGACCGCGGCAAGATCTACATTATGTGGGGGCCGGCGGATGAGATCGAGTCGCATCCGAGCGGCGGGTCGTATGACCGCCCCACAAGCGAAGGCGGCGGGCAAACTTCCACCTACCCATTCGAGCAGTGGCGCTACCGCTATCTCGAAGGAATCGGCAATGATGTGATCCTGGAGTTCGTGGACCCCTCCATGACCGGCGAGTTTCACCTGACCATGGACCCGAGCGAGAAAGACGCGCTCCTTTACGTCCCGGGCGCTGGCTTGACGCAGATGGAATCCATGGGCCTGGCGAGTAAGACGGCCCGGTTCAACAATACCGACGGCACGCATCTGGCACAGCCGCTCGGCGGGCGCCTGGAAAAAGACAGCGAATTCTCGCGGCTGGAACGTTTCGCGAAGGTGCAGCAGGCGCCACCGGTGAAATTCAAGGATCTCGAAGCCGTGGTCACGTCGCGGCTGGTACGTGACCAGGTGAAGTTCGATTACCGCTTTGATTTTCTGCGCATCACTTCAGACACGGTCCTGGTGCCCATCACTGTGCAGATTCCCACGCGCCAGTTGAGCTTCCAGGAAAAGAACGGTGTGGATTCGGCCACTCTGAATCTTTTTGCCCGGATTACCACGCTCAGCGGCCGTCCGGTGCAGACGTTTGAAGACACCATCCACCGCGATCTGCCGGCTGAGCTGCTACAGCAATCGCTGAGCACTTCCTCGATCTATCAGAAGGCTGTGCCGCTCAGTCCCGGGCTGTACCGCCTGGACATCGTCGTGAAGGACGTCAACAACGGGAATGTAGGCGTGGTGAACACGCGGCTGGCTGTGCCGCGATTTGAAGACGACAAGCTGTCCACCAGCACACTGATTCTCGCGGACCAGATGCAACGCGTCTCCGCGAAAGATATCGGACTCGGTCAATTTGTCCTCGGGGACATCAAAGTCCGGCCGAAAATGGACGGAGCTTTCACGCCCAACGAAAATATGGGCGTTTTCCTGCAGGTGTATAACCTGAAGGTGGACGAGAAGACCCACAAAGCCGACGCCAGCGTGCAGTTCCGCGTCACCAGGGAAAAGGAAACCGAGCCGGTGCTGAAGTTCGATCTGCCGCCGAACAAGCTCCCCGAGCATGGCGAGGAGATGACGCTCGAGAATGTCGTCACACTCGGATCGCTCGCGCCCGGGAAGTACAGCCTGGAAGTGGCGGTCACGGATAATCTGGCGAAGGAAACGATTAAGAAGGCCTCGAATTTCACAATAAAAGCCGCGTCGGGAACGGCTCCACAGGGGAGGTGAAGCGACGTGAGTTTTCAATCCATTCGCGCTCTCGGCCTCGGATTGCTCCTGAGCCTCTGCGCGCTTCCGCTTGCCGCCGTACCCAGCTCCGGAAAATTGTCCGGAGTGGTGGTGGACGCCGCGGGAACGCCGCAACTGGGAGCCACCGTCCTCATCTCGTCCGAGGAGCTCTTCAATGCTTCTCCACTGGAACTTTTGACCAACGATCGCGGCCGTTTCGCGGCAGAAGCGCTCCGGGCCGGATCCTACTCAATTAAAGTGACGCTGGCGGGGTTCCTGCCGGCGATCGAGCAGCATATTCAGATCAGCGGCGACCACACCACGCTGCTGGAAATCGTGATGGGGTCCGTCTTCTCCTCGCTCGAAAAATTGCGCCGCTCATCTGACCAGCCTATGCCGTCGGATGAATGGATCTGGGTGTTGCGTACCTCCTCGGCCACGAGGCCCGTTCTGCGCTGGCAGGATGGCGAGATCGTGATTGAGCCGGGCGCACCCAGCCAAATGGAGATCGCACAAAGGCGCGGAAATCACGGGCGTTTTGACTTGATGGCGGGCGCCGATCATCCCGGCTCGATTTCAAATCTTGCAGACTCTCCGGGCACCGCCTTTGCGTACGACATGGGCCTCGGCGCTCATGGCCAGCTTTTACTCGCAGGTCAATTCAGCTATGAGGGCGCTTCTCCGGCGGGCGGATTTGTCACCGAGTGGTTGCCCTCCGGCGAAATGGGAACAGGTTCGGTGACCAGCATTGTTGTGCGTGAATCGCGTCTCGGCCCGGATGGCCCCACGTTTCGCGGGTTCCGGATGTCGCACGACAATCAATTCGCAGTGGGAGATCGCGTCAGCATCCGCTACGGCAGTGACTATGTGATGGCGGGATTTGCGGGCACCACGATGGCAGTGCGCCCGCGAGGTGAAGTGGCGCTGCAGATGACTCGAAATTGGCTGGCTTCGGCCCTGGTAGCAGCGAGCCCCTGGCAGAATTCAGATGGTTCCTCGAGCGCGCTGCAGTCGGCCATGAATTCGCTCGATGCCTTTCCGACTCTGCTCATGCGCAATGGCCGCCCGGTTCTCGAAAACGGCATGCATGAGGAAATCGCGGTCGAACGCGTGCTGAGCAAGAATGCAAACGTCACTGCGGCCGTCTTCCACGACCGCTCAACCCACACGGCTGTGTTTGGACGCGGCAGTGCATCCGGCTCCGATTACCTGCAGGATTATTTCTCCGACGTGTTTGCGTATGATGCCGGAAATTCAACCTCGCTCGGAGCGCGCGCCGCCTATCAGCAGAAGTTCAGCGACAGCCTCAGCACCATGCTGATCTACTCCTATGCGGGAGCGCTCGCGCCCAACGAAGACGCCCTCGAAGCCGCCTTGCGCAATCAACTGGCAACGCGCTATCGCCACAGCGTAGCAGCGCGCGTTTCCGCCACCATTCCCCGATCCGGCACCAAGGTCTCGGCAGGCTACAAGTGGATCTCCGGCCAGGTGGTTTCGCATCAGGATGCGTTCGGCGAGTCGCTTTATCATCTCGATCCATACTTGAGCATGGAAATTCGGCAATCCCTGCCCAGCTTCTTCCCAGGTCATATGCAAGCGCTGGCCGATTTCGGCAACCTGTTCGCTCAAGGATACGTTCCCATTGCGACGGGAGACGGCCGAGTGGTGCTCGTACCTTCCTACCGGTATTTCCGGGGCGGTTTGAGCATCCAGTTTTAAGAATCTAGCGCTTACCGGAAATAGTAAGATGCCTTCCATAAACGGAATTGTCTCTGAACAGACCTCCAGAAATCACTGTAGAGAACAGAATCTAAAAGGTTTATGCGAATGGGAATCTGTGATTCGCTGGAACCTGACGTGCTGGCATAATAACTTGAAGGGTATGGGTGTTGCCGAATGAATGACAGCTTGCGAATGCGGCTAGGGGCGGTGGTTCTGGCGCTTCTGACGCTGGCGGCGGTGATCTTTGCCGTGCTGAATTTCCAGCAGCGTTCGCGGTTTATTTTGCCCGATGACGGCGTTACGTGGATGGACTCGCCGCAGGGCGTGGTCGCCTGGCACGTGGTCGCGGACTCCCCTGCCGCCAAGGCCGGAATTAAGCAGGGCGATCTGGTGCAGTCGGTCCGCGGCGTCACTATTCACCGCGCTACGGATGTCACCCGCGTGTTGTTCCATGTGGGACCCTGGACGGAAATCCGGTACGCGATGCGCCGCGGAGGCGAGAAGTTTGAAACGCCGCTGGTCACGGCGCCGCAGGAAAATCCATCTTCGATTGAAAACTACCTGCGCGTCACCGCGCTGCTATATCTCTTCATCGGGCTTTTCATTTTCGTGCGGCGGTGGAACGCGCCGCGCGCCATCCATTTCTATATTTTCTGCCTGGTCTCCTTTGTGCTGTACAGCTTCCATTACACCGGCAAGCTGAACTTCTTCGATCAGACCATCTACTGGGCCAACGTGGTTGCGCTGCTGTTGCAGCCGGCCCTGCTGGTGCATTTCGCGCTGGTTTTCCCGGAGCGCCGCGGCTGGTTGTGGCCCAAGCTCGCCGTCACATACGCCGTGCCGGCAGCTCTTTTGACGCTGCATGCTTTCGTGGCCAGCGGAACGCTGAACTTTCTCCCCGCGGTCAGCACGCGCTACTGGCTCGACAAAGTGGAGCTGGCAAACCTGGGAATCTATTTCTTGGTGGCGGCGGGAATTTTTCTGCTGAGTTATCGGCGCGCGCCCAGCGGCATTCTTCGCCAGCAGTTGAAGTGGGTTACCGGCGGCACTTTTGCAGGAACTCTGCCTTTCCTGCTGCTCTACATCGTGCCGTACGTCTTCGGCTGGGTGCCGGCGCCGTGGATGAAGGCGTCTGCTTACTCGCTCGCGCTGATACCGCTGTGCTTCGGTTACGCCATCATCCGCTATCGCCTGATGGACGTGGACATCATCTTCAAGCGCGGCCTGGCTTATACGTTTGCGACCGCCGGCGTGGTGGCCATTTATTTCGCGGCAGTCGCGCTGATCGGCGAACTTTTCCATACCAGGCTGACCGAGAGTCCGGCGGGCGCGGTGATTGCCATCGTGGTTGCTGCGTTCCTGATCCAGCCGCTGCGCGACGGCGTCCAGGCGCGGCTCGATCGCTTCTTCTATCGCGACCGGCTTGATTATCGCCGCACGCTGATTGAATTCGGCCGCGCGCTCACCAATGAAGTGCGCCTGGAGCCGCTGGTCGGCTCCGTGCTCGACCGCATCTCGCAGACGCTGCTCGTGGACCGCCTCGCGGTGTTCCTCGAGGACCCTGCCAATCCCGGCCGTTTCGTGCTGACGCGCTCGATGGGTGTGCGCCCCGAATCGCCGCTCGATTTGAGCTTCCTCGACCCAGCGCGCCCGGCGCTCGAGCGCGGCTGCCTGTTCTTTGAATCCGCGAAGGCAGCCATTCAGGAAAGCGAGTCGGTCCGCCGCACGATTGATGAACTCGATTTGAATTATTTCATCGCCTGCCGCTTCCGCGACCGGACCGTTGCCATTCTCGGCCTGGGCAAGACGGTGGACGGCGATTATCTTTCCACCGACGACCTCGAACTGCTCTTCACCATCGCCGGCTACGTGGCCATCGCCATCGAAAATGCGCGTCTCTATCAATCGCTCGAGCAGAAGGCCATGCAGATCGAGCGGCTGAAAGACTTCAGCGAAAACATCGTTGAGTCGCTCAACATCGGCGTGGTCACCGTGGATCTCGAAGACCGCATCGAGTCCTGGAATCCGCAGCTCGAAGGGCTGCTTGAAATTTCCCGGCGCGATGCGCTCCGCAAGAAGCTGCAGGAGGTGCTGCCGCCGGACCTGGTCGCGGAAATTGCAGCGCGCGCGGCGGGCGATCACGTCTCGGGGATTTACAAATTCCGCCTCAACACGCGGGGCGGCCGGAATCTGGTGATTAACGCTTCGATTGCGCCGCTGGTGGGCAAGAATGGCGCGCGGCTGGGCCGTTTGATTCTGCTCGACGACATCACCCAGCGCGTGCGCCTGGAAGAACAGATGGTACAGACCGAGAAGCTCACTTCGCTCGGCCTGCTTGCCGCCGGCGTCGCGCACGAAGTGAACACGCCGCTCGCGGTGATCTCGAATTACATTCAGATGTTGGCAAAGCAGATTCCCGCAGACGATCCGCGCCAGAAAACAATCGAGCGCATCGTGAAGCAGACGTTCCGCGCGAGCGAAATCGTCAACAACTTGCTCAATTTCTCGCGCACCGGCGCCGCCGAATTCATCGAAGTGGACCTGAACAACGTCCTCGAAGAAACGCTTACGCTTGTGCAGCACCCGTTCAAGACCGCGCAGGTGAAAGTGGTGAAGAATTACACGGAACAATTGCCGACCGTTCTCGGCTCCATCACGCGGCTCCAGCAGGTGTTCCTCAACCTGTTTATGAACGCGCGTGACGCCATGCCGAGTGGCGGACTGCTGGAAGTTCGCACGGGCGCCCAGAACGGTTCGGTGGAAGTGGAAGTGACCGATACCGGACAGGGTATCCCCCCGGAGCACTTGCATCGCATTTTCGACCCATTCTTTACAACGAAGGCCACCGGTCGGGGCACCGGACTGGGTCTTTCGGTGAGTTACGGCATCATAAAGGAACATGCCGGCAAAATTGATGTCCGCTCCACGCCGGGCAAGGGAACATCGTTCCGGCTGGAATTTCCCGTAGCCAGGAAAGCCGTCCATGCCTAAGGGCTCGATACTGGTTGTTGACGATGAATTGGAAATACGAGAAGGGCTGGAAGCCCTGCTCACTTCTGAAAGTTTTGAAGTGACGCTGGCAGAGACCGGCGAGGCCGGCCTGCAACGCCTGGAAGACCGTCCGTTTGACCTGATGCTGCTCGACGTCAGCCTGCCGGACCGCAACGGGCTCGAATTGCTGCGCGAGATTCGCCGCCGCGATCCTCAGCTCTCGATCATTTTGATCACCGCCTTTGGCTCGATCGACATGGCACGCGCCGCGTTCAAGGGCGGCGCGCAGGACTACATCACCAAGCCCTGGTCCAACGACGAATTGATCGCGCAGGTTTCACTGGCCATCGAAGGGCGCCACCTGCGCGATGAAAACGTCCAGCTCAAGCGCGCCCTGAAGCAGCGCTACAATTTTCCAAATATCGTCGGCAAAAGCGACAAGATGCTGGCGGTGTTCGACCTCGTCACTCAGGTGGCTCCGTCGCGCTCCACGATCTTGATCTATGGCGAGAGCGGTACCGGAAAAGAGCTGATCGCCAAGGCCATCCATTCCGCTTCGCCGCGCGCAGATAAAGCCTTCATCCCGGTGAATACCGGCTCGATTCCTGCAGACCTGCTGGAATCGCAGCTTTTTGGCCACGTGAAGGGCGCGTTCACCAGCGCCATCGCTTCGAAAAAAGGCCTGTTTGAGGTTGCCGATCAGGGCACAATTTTCTTTGATGAGATCTCCACCATCAGCCCGGAAACGCAGGCAAAGCTCCTTCGCGTGATTCAAGAGCGGGAGTTCATGCGGCTGGGAGCCACCGATACGATTAAGGTGGACGTCCGCATCCTGGCCGCATCGAACGAAGGCCTGATGAAGCTGGTGCGCGATGGACGCTTCCGCGAAGACCTGTACCACCGCCTGAACGTCATCTCCGTGCAGTTGCCGCCGCTGCGCGACCGCAAAGAAGACATTCCGCTGCTGGTGGAACGTTTTCTCGGGCAGTTCTGTAAGGAAAATGGCAAGCCGCCGCGCGGTTTCACGCAGGGCGCAATGAAGCTCCTGATGGATTACGATTGGCCGGGCAATGTCCGCGAGCTTGAAAACGTGGTGGAGCGCGCCGTGGTGCTCTCTACGCAGGAAGCCATGGATGCAGATTTGCTGCCGGAAAGTGTCCGCACGCGCGAGATCGTCCGCGGCGTGCGCTTGCAGCTCGCCGAATTCCTGCCGCCGCTGCCGGGAGAATCCGGCGGGCGCGGCACGGCTCCGGCGCCATCGCTCTTCGAAATTCTCGAAGAAGTAGAGCGCCGCATCATCGTGGACATGCTGGAACGCACGAACTGGAATCAAACTGAAGCCGCCGAGCGCTTCCAGATCCCGCTCTCCACACTCAACCAGAAAATCAAACGCCTCGGCATTGAGACTCGCCGCCGCACAAACGCGCCTCGCAGCGCCGCCGCCGGCTACGGTGATAACCCCGCCGAATTCACTGGCGACAAGTAACCGCGCAAAAATAGAGCCGGGAAGGCTGCCCTCGCAGCCGGACTAATAGATTGCTAATAAGGGTCGTCAACACCCTCTGTGGAAAACTACTGGGTGAGCCGGCGACCGGCGATATTTTCGAGGATGCGGTAGGGGGCGTGCTGGGGCGCGACGAGCGACTCGGGCGGGACTAGAAATGTCTGCTCGATGGCGTACTGCCCGGACATCACCGCGTGAGCAACGCCGTCTGTGAATACGATCCATGTCGACATGGGCGGAAACTCCAGCCGGATCTTCGGGCAGTTCGCCTGGAACGCTGTGTTTTCCTTCAGATAATCGTGGAAGCGCAGCATGAACATGTCGTAGGGCGTTCGGCCCATGCCGCGGAAGCCCAATCTCGCGCCCCATTCCTGCACCGTGCGGCTCAGGAATGAATCATCCTCGGCGATCTGCCGCAAGCCGGCGCGCTCCGCATACAGTTGCGCGAGAACATCGAACCCTTCGGTGGTTTGCCAAACGCGCGGGTTTTTCGGATTCAAGTTCGTGAATACCCGCAGGATGCGGCCCCCGCGGGTGGGCCGGCTGGGAAAGGCGTCCACGTGCAGCAGGTCGTTGCGTTTGTGGAGTGGCAGGTCGCGACCTTCTTCCTCCAGCGGGCGGAAGCTCGAAAAATCCAGAATCCATTTCCCGGCATAGGGTGAGAGAAATTTCGTCAGGAACTCGATCACCTGCGCGCTGTAATTGCGCATGATGGTGTGCACGCGGTTCGTCGTCTCCGCGTTGCCCGAAAATCCCCGCAGGAGATCTTCCGACGGGCGATACGAAACATTCTTATGCAGCCGCAGCTCAGTCCATTCCTGCGTGAGCAAAAATTCGCGATCTTCGGCGGGAAGATGAAAAGGGAGCTCGCGAAAGAAGAGAATCTTCCCGCTCTCGAGCAGCTCGCAATAGGCGCGGGCGCGCGCGTCGCGCTGCTCGTGGCTCACCCAGCCCGCGGGCAATTTGTAGTCTTCGACGTAAATCCAGGGCAGGTTCGGAATGGCCCGCTCCGCCTTTGCCTCTCCGCGCCGCGCGCGGCTGATACCCAAATTCTTCCGCGCTCCTCGAATTCACTACCCGGCGCAAGAATACAGCACGCACCGGCGGCTTACAAATCGGCGCCGGCGCGTAGTTGTCCTTCTTCCAAAATCCGGCATGGCGCGGTATTAGACGCGCCCGCTAAATTTTCATCGCGCCCGGACGCTTGTAGCCCGGCGGGAGAAGCGCGGTGCTCAAATCCACGCCCGCCAGGTCCACACCCTCGAGGTTTGTTTCGCGCAGAATCGTGGTCCTCATACCCGCGCCTTGAAAATCCGCGCCGCGCACTTCCGCGTAGCGAAGATTGCTGGCCCCCAGATCCGCCCGGCGCAGGATGGCCATACGCAGATCCGCGCGGAACAATTCCGCGCCCCCCGCCTTTGCTTCGGTTAAATCCGCGCCGCTCAGATTTGCCTCGGTCAGGTCGGCCTTGCGCAGATCGGCTTTGCGCAGGTTCGCCTTGCTCAGGTCTGCCGAGGCCAGATGCGCATCGCGCAGGTTCGCACCTTCCAGATTCGCGCCCTGCAAATTCGCCAGCGCTAGTTTCACTCCCTGCAAATTCGCGCGCGAAAGGTCGGCTCCCGCCAGGTCGGCGCGCGCTCCGGTTTCGTCGCCGCGCACGAAGCGCTGATGCGCTTCGATGAGCTCCGTCAGCCGCTTGCCCTTGTGACGTATGCTGCTTGGGGATCTCAGACCCCCTCCTTTGAACGCACTCAGAATTCCCATGGTTCGGATTCCCGGGTTGGTTTGTGGCGTTACCCTTGGATTTTACTAGAACTGGGCGTGATTGCGACAGGGGCATGAGCCGGCGCAGGTGGCGCATACCTCCACAGGCACGGATTTAGTTTCCGCCGTCGAATTTGTGGTAACTTGGGCCGTGGTGGAACTTCTCGACAAACTCAAGAACCGCGCGCGGGCCACGCCGCAACGTATCGTCCTGCCTGAAGGCGAAGACGATCGCGTCATCCAGGCCGCCGCTCGCGTCGAAGCTGAGCGGTACGCCAAGCTCACCCTTCTCGGCCGCACAGACACGATTCGCGCGGCGGCCGGCCGCCTCGGCGTGAAACTCGACGGAATCGAAATCCTGAATCCGCTCGCGAGTCCGCGGCTCGACGCCTACGCGCAAATCTATCTCGAACGCCGCCGCGCGCGCGGCACCACGCTTGAAGAAGCACTCGAAGTCGCCCGCAAACCGCTCTATTTCGCTGCGTTACGCGTGGCCGCTGGAGACGCGGACGCATCCGTTGGCGGCGCCGCAAATTCCACAGCAGAAACCGTTCGCGCCGCGCTACATTCCATCGGACTCGCGCCCGAAGCGCGCCTCGTGTCTGGTTTTTTTCTTATGGTCGTGCCCGGGCGCAACGGGATGACGTTCGGCGAAAAAGGCGCGATGCTCTTTGCCGATTGCGCCGTGGTGCCCGACCCCACTCCGCAGGAATTAGCTGAAATCGCGCTCGCCACCGCGGAAAATGCGCGGGCATTTCTCGAAGTGGAACCGCGCGTCGCGCTGCTCTCTTTTTCCACCAAAGGTTCTGCGGAACATGCCCGCGTCGAGAAAATCCGCGAGGCGTTGCGCATCGTGCAGGTCCGGCAGCCCACTCTCGCGGTGGACGGCGAGCTGCAAGTGGACGCCGCGCTGGTTCCAGGAATTGGTGCGAGCAAGGCCAAGGGTTCTCCGGTCGCAGGGCGCGCCAACGTGCTCATTTTCCCCGACCTCGATTCGGGCAACATCGGCTACAAACTGGTCGAACGCCTCGCCGGAGCCGTCGCGCTCGGGCCGATTCTGCAGGGTCTCGCGCGGCCCGCGAATGATCTATCGCGCGGATGCACCGCCGACGACATCGCGCACGTCGTCGCCATCACCGCCATTCAATCCATCACCCGCCAAGAGCCCGCGTCGGCCTCGGGGGATTGAGTCCGCCTATGCGTCTGCGCAATCTCCTCGGCCCGCCGGATTCTCCGCGCAGAGTTCATCGCTGTGTCGCGAGTGCCGCAATTCTTGCCTTCGCGCTCTTCGCGAGTCTGCCTGCCGCCCACGCGCAGGAACCAGCCGAGACGCCCGGCGACGAAATCATCGCCAACCTCGCAGCCGGGCACGTGATCATCGCGGTCGTGAAGGACGCCATCATCGTCGGCACAGTCGAGAACCCCATCGAAGCCGGCACGCACCCGCCGATTCCAGTCCCGCTCGCCAGCAGGCGCATGGGCGTCATGCTGGGCGCGGTTGACTGGTTTTCGGTCACCTCGCAGCAAGAACTTGCGCGGCTCGATCGCGAGTTGCCCCACCTCCACAGCCGCATGATTCCGCAAGACCCGCGTTTACAGCAGCCCCAGGAAGGCACTGAGGCTACCGACATTCAAGCGATTGGCCAGGGCGTGCTCGAGCGGCTCAATCAGGTGGCGAAAACACTGCACAACAAAATTGATCTGCCTGCGGACGAACCCATCGCCGAGTTGATCCTCGCCGATTATATCGAGGGCTACGGCCCGGAAATCTGGCAGGTCCTGTTCCCGCTTCAGCAGGATCTCCAGCGTGGTGATTACTGGGACACGCGCGTTCTGCGCCCGCGCTATTTCCAATTTTGGCCGCCGGAAAAAGGGCAGCCACGCACGCTGGTGGAATTTCACTATCCACCCGGGGCTGCTTTCCCCACGCTCCTTGAATTGCTCCGCCAGAATGATCCGCGGCTGGTGAAAATCCGCGAGTCGGATGCGAACCTGTCTCACGTCGCGGATTTCCTTCTTCACGGCGAGAGCAACAAGGTGCCCGCGGCCGATGCCATTCAATTTCTGCGAGCGGCGCTCGCTGCCATCAGCCCTCCCAATTCGCGCCAGACCATGGCTGCCATAGGCACCCAGACCGGCTTCCAATGGATACTTCCGCCTCCGCCTGAGCCGAAGAGGCCAGGGCAGAAACAGGAGCGTCCCGAAGGCGCTCCCACGTTGGCAAAGCCGCCCTCAGAACACTAAATTTTTCGAACCTTATTTTTTCTCGGCGAGTTGCTGCTTCAAGCGGGCATTTTTCTCTGCGACGCCGCGTACCAGTTCTTCCTTATGCGCCACCAGGCGCCGCGCAATTTCCGGGTCGGAAAGTCCCAGAATTTCCGCGGTAAATATGGCTGCGTTCACTGCGCCGGCCTTGTCAATCGCCATGGTGGCCACCGGAATTCCGCCGGGCATCTGCACGGTGGAAAGCAGCGCGTCGAGCCCGTTCAATGTACTGTTCGCCAGCGGCACGCCGATCACCGGCAATGTCGTATTGGCCGCCATCACGCCAGCCAGATGTGCCGCCGCACCCGCACCCACGATCAACACCTTCAGCCCGCGGCTTGCGGCCGTGGTGGCATACTCATGCGCGCGCGCCGGTGTGCGGTGGGCGGAGACAACTTCCATCTCATAGGAAATCCCGAATTTTTCGAGCGTCTTCCCGGCCTCGTTCATCACGGGCAAATCCGTGTCTGAGCCCATTAGAATTCCCACGACTGCAGGCCGCGCCTTTTCACTCTTTGTCACCTGGAAGCTCTCCTAGTCCGCAGCCCGACCGGCTGCTGCGACGACTTCGATTCGATCACCACGTTTGATTTTCCCCGTCTCCACAACGCGGCAAAGCCACCCGCGCTGGCCGCGCAGCTCCCGCTGCAACCCCTGGCGTATTTCGTCCATGCGGGAGCAGGGGTCGCACGGAATCGCAATCTCCAGCAAACTCTCTCCAATCCGCAACCGCTGCCCCGCGCTCAAGCGCTTAAAATCCACCCTGCGAGTCGTGATGTTCTCCTTCACCGCCGCCGGCGCAATTCCAAACCGTTCGAGTGTCTCGATGTCCATCAACAGGACCTGCCGCTTGCTTCCTGGCCGCCCGTGAATACACCCCTTGAATCCTTTGTCCACCACTGCCTCTACCTCTTCCACCTCCCTCATCGGGAAGCGGTGGACCAGGCAGGTGAATAGGTGAAGCACCTCACCCATTGGGAACCTCGGTGGCGACGCGGCACTTTTTTGTCAGCCTGCTGCCAATATCCTTGCGATAGTGGGCTCCTTGCACGCCTATCTTACTAGCTGCGTCGTAGGACAGCTTGGATGCCTCAGCGATGCTGCCTCCCCGAGCACACAGGTTCAATATTCTTCCACCACTTGAGTAGTACTTGTCGCCATCTCGTCTGCTTCCCGCATGGAAGACTAAGGCCCCTGAAACTTTGGCGGCATCTTCAAGGCCGGTAATCGGTATACCAGTTACCGGATTGCCGGGGTATCCCTGCGATGCGATGACCACGCAAACGCTCGCGCCCGTAGCCCATTTTGCCTGGAAGCCGCCGATTTCCCCGCGTGCAGCGCCCAAGAACGCTTGCGCCAAGTCGAAATCGGCGCGCAATAGAATGGCCTGTGTTTCGGGATCGCCCAGCCGGCAATTGTATTCGAGTACCCTCGGCCCCTCGGCAGTGAGCATTAAGCCAAAGTACAGAAAGCCTTTGTAGGGCGTCCCTTCCTTTTCGAGCCCCGCCAGAGTCGGTTTCACAATCGTCTCCACGATTTTCGTTTCGAGCTCTTTCGGCAGGATCTCGTCCGTTGAGTACACGCCCATGCCGCCGGTGTTTGGTCCCTGGTCTCCGTCAAACGCGCGTTTGTGGTCCCGCGTCGGCGCCATGGGAACAAAATTCTTTCCGTCGGTGAGCACAATGTAGGAAAGCTCTTCGCCCGCCAGGCCTTCTTCCAGCAAAACTTTCTTGCCTGCATCCCCAAATTCGCGCCGCGCCATCACTCGTTCGAGGAACTCCGCAGCTTCATCCGGCGACGACGTCACCAGCACTCCCTTGCCAGCGCACAGTCCGTCCGCTTTGATCACCAGCGGCCAGCGCACCGTGCGCAGCGCCTTCTGCGCGTCCACCAAAGAATCATGGATTCCATAAATCGCAGCCGTCGGAATCCCGTGCCGCTCCATGAATTGCTTGGCGAAAATCTTACTGCCTTCGAGCTGTGCGGCTTTCTGCGCCGGCCCAAGCAGGAGTAGACCGCGCTTCGCGAATTCATCTGCGACACCCAAAACCAGCGGCAACTCCGGCCCGACGATGGTGAGGTCCGCTCCGAGCCTGGCAGCCAGGTCCGCAGTGGCCTTCACATCGCTTAGATCCAGCGGCAGGCACTCGGCATCATTCATAATTCCGCCATTCCCCGGCGCGCACCATATCTTTTCCACCGCGGCGGATTGCCGCAGTTTCCATACCAGTGCGTGCTCGCGACCACCGCTGCCGAGTACTAGAATTTTCATATTGGCTCGATCGAAAGAATTAGAAACGATACGGCGGCGCCTCCATCAGTGTCAACAGGAGTTCAGCTTGCCCCGGCCCCGCAAAAATGTTTTCATCTATCGCCATGCCCTGGGACTTCGCACTCATCCTGATTTTCCTCGCCGTCGCCGTGCCCTGGCTTGGACGCAGGCGCATCCGCCAGTTGTTCGCGATGCCGCAAACTACGAAGATGGACCGTCTCAGTCTGTACGCTTCCACTATTGCATTTCAATGGCTCGCCGCAAGCCTCATTCTCTGGCGCACCAGCGTGCATGGAATCCGCCCGGCGCAACTCGGCTTCTCGATTCCCAATCCGCGCGTGACCATCGCGGCCGCGATTGTCCTCTCCACACTGATACTGTTGAATCAGATCTTCAGCCTGCGTCGCATCGCCGCAAGTCCCTCTGAAATGAAGGGCATCCTCCCGCAACTCGCATTGAAAGTGTTCCCCCAGGACGATGTCGAACGCCTCGCTTTTTTCGCCCTCGTCGCGACGGTCGCCGTTTGCGAAGAAATCATCTATCGCGGCTTTGTCCAATTCGTCTTCCAATTCTGGTCGGGCGGAATAGTCATGGTGGGCGTCATCGGCTCTGCCGCGTTTTTTGCTCTCGCCCATTTGTACCAGGGGCGCCGCGGTTTGGCATCCACCTCTCTCATAGGTCTTTTGTTTTCTGCGATTCGCGCCTCGACCGGCAGCCTGCTGGCACCACTAATTGCACATTTCGTTGCCGACCTGGCTGCGGGCATTCTAGCTCCCGGAAAACTGCGCGCGGCGCTTGTTTCTCACGATCGGGAAGGAACAGTATCTCGATGAGTCACTTTATACTACTAACGTAATACTACATACTAGTTATCTAACTAATGACAGAACTTTCAAACCAAGTCATCCAGGCCACGCTGCGCCCGTATGGGTTCTTACCGGATAGCGTCCAATGTGAGGCGATCAGGACTTACATCTCCTTCCTCCTGCGATGGAATCAAAGGATTTCCCTCACTACCGTAGTGGACCCCATTGAGATCCTGCGTTTCCACTTCGGCGAAAGTCTTTTCGCTGCTTTCTCAGTCCCTATAAGAAAAGGTCGGCTCGCCGACGTTGGTTCGGGAGCTGGGTTCCCGGGATTGCCTCTATGCCTTGCTATGCCATGCCTGTCCGTCACATTGATCGAGCCAAACACAAAGAAGGCAGCATTCCTGGCCGAGGTAGTCCGACAGTTGAACCTGAAACAGGTTGATGTAGTTCGTCAACGGATGGAGGACCTCCCGGCGGATCTGGTCCAATTCGATTACATAACAGCCCGCGCGCTCGGAGGTTATAAAGCCCTCTTAGCCTCGTCACGCGGAAGATTGGCTAAAACTGGGAAAGTAGTCCTTTGGCTCGGTGAAGCAGAATCGCAGAGCATGTCCGCCGATACATCCTGGATTTGGCGTGACCCTATCCACATTCCTGGTACAAAGCGCAGGTTTATCCTCGTTGGTTCTCCCGCTGCATAATTTTCGATTCTTTTTAATGTTCCACGTGGAACATTTTTCGAAAAATTCCTTAATTCTCTTTTGTTCCACGTGAAACATCTTGCGCCGCCAGATTTATTTCTGCTACATTCCTGTTTCGACTGGGAGAATAAATTTGGGGCGTGTTATAGCCATCGCCAATCAAAAGGGCGGAGTCGGCAAGACAACTACGGCCGTGAATCTCGGCGCTTCACTCGCCGTGGCCGAACAGCGCACCCTCGTTATTGATTGCGATCCTCAGGCAAATACTACCAGCGCACTTGGATTTCCGAAGGATCCCGCCCGCCGCACCCTGTATCAATCACTCATTCTGGAGGAGCCTCTCGATCGCATCGTCCTCCGTACCCAAGTCGACGGGCTCGACATCATCCCGTCAGACAAAAATCTCGTAGGGGCCTCCGTTGAGCTGGTTTCGATGGAAAATCGCGAATACCGACTCAAGACTCTGCTGCAACAGCTACGTGAGCGGTATTCCTACGTCCTGATAGACTCTCCGCCGGCGCTCGACCTTCTGACGCTGAACGCGCTCGCCGCGAGCGATTCCGTCCTAGTCCCCATCCAGTGCGAGTATCTGGCCCTCGAGGGAGTTTCTGAGCTACTCGACACGCTAATGCGACTGCGCCGCACAATCAATCCCTCTCTCGCGATAGAGGGGATCCTTCTAACCATGTATGACGACCGCACGACTCTGTCCAAGCAAGTTGCGGCCGATCTCCGCAGCTTCTTTGGTACTCAAGTCTTTGAATCCGTGATACCTAGAAACGTCCGCCTGGCCGAGGCGCCAAGCCACGGCAAGCCAGTGATATTCTACGACATACATAGTAAAGGCGCAGAGAGCTACATTCAACTTGCTAAGGAGGTTATCGCCAATGCCCAGAAACGCATTGGGCCGAGGACTGAGCGCCCTGATACGGGAGCCCGAGTCGCAACAACAGCAGCAGCCGCCTCCGCCGCGGCCGCCGGCAGCAGCGGTGGGAGTGGGGGCGGGAACAGCGGCGGCACTGGCACCGGCAGCGCCTCCGAATGAAGGCCTGCTGCAGATCGATATTGACCTGATCGACCCGAGCCCCTACCAGCCACGAACGCGCTTCCGCGAAGCGGCGCTCGATGAGTTGGCGCGCTCGATTCAATCGAGCGGAATCGTTCAGCCACTGGTGGTGCGCAGAATCGCCGGCCGATTTCAATTGATCGTCGGCGAGCGCCGCTGGCGCGCTGCGCAAAAAGCCGCTCTGTCGCGCGTTCCCGTCGTGGTTCGCGACGTGCCGGAAGAAATGGCGCTCGAGATGACGCTGGTGGAAAACCTCCAGCGCGAAGACCTGAATCCCATCGAACAGGCGCACGCGTTTCAGCGGCTCACCGATGAATT
>JBGPZR010000332.1:0-3294 GCA_041493845.1 Terriglobia bacterium
AGCGCACGCGGGCGCGTCCTCTGGACGCCATCGAAGGGTTTCAAGAACCGCCTGGCGCTGCGAGCCTTCGCCCAAGCCCTGCGACTGAATCCCGGCTGCTATTCTGCCTTGCTCTGGAGTTGCACCATCAAGATGCACGTCGGACTTCACGAGGAATCAAGCGAGGGATTGGCCTTGGCGCTCGCCAGTCACCCGGACGACGCCTTCGCACTCGTCTTCGCCGGCCAGACGGCGCAATACCAGGGAAAATATGAAGAGGCCGACGAGTACCAGGCGCGTGCTCTCGCGCTCGACCCTTCCAACCTCTGGGCGAATGTTTTCCATCCCACAGCCCCGCTTTATATGGGACAGCTCGACCGAGCGGAGAAATCCATTCGAGCGGCCGAGCAGGTGGTGCCGGGCGATCCCTGGCTCGCCAGCTGCGAGGCACTTCTCCTGGCCAAACGCGGAGAGATGCGTAAGGCAGAATCATTGCTGACGCGCGCATTGAAGGGCGGCAAGCCGCTGCTGCATACGCATCACATGTGGCACAACGGAGCTGCTATCTACTCAATAATTGGCAAACCCAAACTTGCCATTCCATGGCTGCAAAAAGCGGGCAAGTTGGGCCTACCCAACTATCCAGCATTCCGCGACGATCCGCACTTCAAACCGCTCCAAAGCTTCGCGCCATTTCTGCGCCTGCTGGCCGATTTGAAAAAGGAGACGGAAAGCTACCGCCGCGAATTCGGCAACGCCTCCCTGCTCGACTAGCCTAGAATCCAGGCATGGGTGAACGGGTGACGAAGCCGGGCGCGGGCAGCTCTGAAAATCAAGTACGGATCAGAAATCACGGCTGGGGGGCAGGCTCGGCAGGACGCAGCTTCTCGAATGCGGGGCTGGTCTTGAATTGCGCGGGAAATTGTTCTTCGTAGGCAGCGAGTCCAGGGCACATCATGCGATGCGCGAAAGAAAATCCGTACGCGTGCATTTCTTTCTTGGCCTCCGCGGCGGTCCAGTTCTGTTTGGTCATGCGAAGGGCCGCGATCATCATGCCGGTGCGGTCAGTGCCGTAATAGCAATGAACGAAAATTCGCTTCTCGGGGTTTTCTCGAAGCAGGGTGAGGAAGCGGGCGATCGTCTCGTTGTCCGGATGACCGCAACGCCAGGGAATCGCGACGTACTGCATGCCGAGCTTGGTCACCGCGTCGCGCTCGTCTTCGCGCACCCCCTCGCGCAGATCCACCACCAACTCGATTCCCATTTTCATGAGGTTGGCGAGCCCGTCTCTTGATGGTTGGGCGCCGCGATAGAGCACCGGCGTGACTTCGCCGAAGTTCGGGACGCCATCGAGAGAGAGTTTGCGCGCGGTTTTGTGTTCGGATTCAGAGTCAGGCAAAGCGGCAGCGCTCGCGGCTTGCTGTGCGTGTGCGGTTGCACACAACGTCGCCGCGAGCAGCGTAAGTGTTGCAAGCAAAAACCTTTTTCGCGCTAAAAATTGCAGCATGAATGTGAGATGCGTCTCCTAGAAAAATAGTAGCACGCGCATTTCTGCGCACGCACCACTACCAGTAGACACTTTCGACAACTCTTACCGAATATTTTGTGGTTTGAATGTGAATTTTTCTTGACAAGTTTTCCACAACCCACGATACTGCGCTCCCAGACTCGGGGGAACGTGAATCAATCGTCGCCGTCCTGGGCGGACAATTGATCCACGGTGTCAGCGTACCGGGTTAAACCGAAAATCCAGAGTGGATTGCCCCACTTCGCAGCGCGCAATGAAATTCTTGCGCGGCTTAGCTGGGCTTTTCTGTCTTTTCGGTTCGGGGCGTCACGATTCGGCATATTTCGCCGCCCAAACTTACGGCCTGTTCGACCCATAGCGCTGAGTAACATTAAGGTACAGAAGGAAGCATCCGGGTTCCGGCAGTTGGGAGTAGAATAGACACAGTCTCTCCCGCACGGCTCCCCGGCCAACAATTCGGCGGCACGACTGCCGGCGCGGAGGCAGAGATGGCGGAAATGAGAACGGCGTTGAACGCTCACACGGAAACAGAACAGAAGACGCGGCGGGCGTCCGGGCTGGATTTTGAGCGCCGGTTCACTGACGGCAAGGTGTCCCCTTTCGACGCGGTCGAATGGGAGCGGCGCACCGCGCAGATTGGGAATGACAAAGGCCAGGTAATTTTCCGCCAGGACAACGTCGAGGTTCCCAAGTCGTGGTCCATGACCGCGACGAACATCGTCGCCTCCAAATATTTTCACGGGAAACCGAATACGCCCGAGCGCGAAGGCTCGGTACGGCAATTGATCAGCCGCGTGGTGGACTCGATTGTCCGCTGGGGCGAAGAGGGCGGTTACTTCTCGACCACCGATTCCAGGAATGCGTTTCGCGACGAACTGGCGCACCTGCTGGTCGAGCAGAAGGTGGCGTTCAATTCGCCGGTGTGGTTCAACGTCGGCGTGCAGGCCAAGCCGCAGTGCTCGGCGTGCTTCATCAATTCCGTCCAGGACAACATGGACTCGATCATGAACCTGGCGAAGACGGAAGGCATGCTCTTCAAGTGGGGCTCCGGCACGGGAACGAACTTCTCGACCCTGCGCGGCAGCCACGAATCGCTGTCGGGCGGCGGCATCGCCTCCGGCCCGGTCAGCTTCATGAAGGGCTTTGACTCATTCGCGGGCGTGATCAAGAGCGGCGGCAAAACGCGCCGCGCCGCAAAGATGGTGATCCTCAACGCGGATCACCCGGACATCGTTGATTTCATCCAATGCAAGATGAAGGAAGAACGCAAGGCCCAGGTCCTGATCGAGCAGGGCTACGACCCCTCGATTGACGGCGAAGCCTATTCGTCCGTCTATTTCCAGAACGCGAACCACTCCGTGCGCGTCACCGACGAATTCATGCGCGCCGTCGAGGAAGACCGCGACTGGTGGACCCGCAACGTCAATGATGGCAAGCCGTCCGAGAAATTCCGCGCGCGCGACCTGCTGCAGATGATGGCTAAATCCGCATGGCACTGCGGCGATCCCGGCATGCAGTACGATTCGACCATCAATCGCTGGCACACCTGCAAAGCCACCGACCGCATCTACGCCTCGAATCCGTGCTCGGAGTACATGTTCCTCGACGATACCGCCTGCAACCTGGCGTCGCTCAACCTGCTGAAATTCCTGGGGTCCAACGGCCAGTTCGATACCGACGGCTTCCGCCACGCCGTGGACGTCACCATCACGGCGCAAGAAATCCTGGTGGACAACGCCAGCTACCCGACGGAGAAGATCGCGCGCAATTCGCACGACTACCGCCCG
>JBGPZR010000133.1:0-6088 GCA_041493845.1 Terriglobia bacterium
ACCGAGACACCGTGGCTCGACAGTTTCGACATTTCCTCCTCTGTATACACCTTCGGGCGATCCTGCATGGCTCTCTTCTCTCTCGCTTTCCGTGCTGCTTCGGCCAGCGAATCGGCAGGCGCTGCCGCTTGCGATTCAGTCTGGCCTGGCGCCTGCGATCCCGCCTGTGAAGGCTTCGCTTGCGTATCCTTCGAGGATTGCGCCTGTGTTTCTCCCTTCGATTGCGCCTGCTCTTGCGACTGGCCGCGCATCGGCCCTGCTCCCGCCAGCCACACCCCCGCAGCCAGCATCCAGATTGCGGACTTCCAGCCTTCGTGTCTCATGGGCGCTCTCCCATCATCGAGGACAATAAGAAAACGCTACGCCCCGCGCCGACCGCAGTCAATTTCATTCCCCCAGCCCGTACCCAATCCACTACGATCCTAAGTCCCGAAGTTCGAGCCAGCCTCACTCGTATCGAGTGCGACGGCTTGCCGGGGCGCGTTACTCCTCCGCTCTTCGCCCTTGGGAGGTGTCCGTTGCCACTCGATCTCACCAGGCTTACGGTAGTAGACCGGCCGGTAACACTCGAAGAGGGCCTGAAAATTCTGGAGCGCGATCAGGACCGCTGCCGGTATTGTGGACTCGACGGAAGAGCCAGCTTCGAAAACGCGCTGGTCATGTCGGTTGATTTCGTGGTTCCCCGCGCGCGCAAGGGCAAGAAAGATCCCGCAAACCTGGTGGCCTGCTGCCGTCCTTGCAACATGATCAAAGGCACCCGCGTGTATGGCAGCTTCGACGAGGCCAAGAAGTACGTCCTCGAGCACCGCGAGACTCTGCGCAAAGCCTGGGAAGCCAAAACCAGGCGCTAGGCCCGATTGGCGCGCGAGCTAACTGTTGTCGTGGCAGTGCTTCGATCTTGAATCCGCCGCTTGAATCCTGTCCAAGCCCTCAAAAAACTGTACCAACGGCCAGTGGAATTTCGCCCCACAATCTGCCATGCTAACAATGGAGGTTTCTCGCATGGGGCGCGCGACAGATCCTGTCGGAGGCCGGTTTTCCTCACAGGCGAAGAAAAGGCTAATCGCAACATTCATAGTTTCAGAAATCAGGTCAACTCGTTGTAATAAAAGGTCTTGCCAATTTTCTAACCGCAACAAAAACGGCCTTTCCGGGAATTTTCAATTCTCCGCGCCTTTTTACCCTGAGCCGAGGCGAAGGGCGTGTCTCTTCACCCAGAGCGGCTGCGATGGGTGTGGCCAATCCCCCTCGCGCTTGTACCTGCCCGACCGCGGCGCTAGAATGTTTCACTCACTCAAACAGCGAAGCGCAATTCCGGGAGGCGTGATCCAATGACATCACCAGCCACAACGCTGCACCGCGGCGAGTTCCAAAACGAGCCTTTCACCGATTTCTCGAAGCCTGAAAATCGCGCCGCCATGGAAGCCGCCCTCAAGAAAGTCAAAAGCGAATTCGACCGCGAATATCCGCTGGTGATTGGCGGCGAAAAAATCACAACTACTGAAAAAATCAAATCGCACAATCCTTCGCACCCCGAAGACGTGATCGGGATTTTCCAGAAGGCCACCGTCGAGATGGCCAACCGGGCCGTCGAAGCAGCCAGCAAAGCCTTCGAGCGCTGGAAGCGTGTCCCGGCCGAGGAGCGCGTCGCCTGCGCCTACCGCGCCGCAGACATCCTGCGCAAGCGCCGCTTCGAGCTCGACGCCTGGCTGTGCTACGAAACCGGCAAGACCTGGCCCGAAGCCGACGCCGATATCGCCGAGCTGATTGATTTCTGCGAATACTACGGCCGCGAAGCGTTGCGTCTGTCGGCTCCGCAGAAACTCACGCCCATGCGCGGCGAGAAAAATTATCTGAAATATATCCCGCTCGGCGTGGGCGTAATTATTCCGCCGTGGAATTTCGCAGCGGCCATTATGGGCGGCATGACGCTCGCCGCCATCGTCACCGGCAACACCGCCATCGTGAAACCCTCGAGCGATTCGCCCACCATCGCGGCCCTTTTCATCGACATTCTTTTCGAAGCGGGCGTGCCGCGCGACGTGGTCAGCCTTTTCACCGGGCCGGGCGGAACTGCCGGCGAAGCGCTGGTCACTAATCCGAAGACGCGCTTCATCGCTTTCACCGGGTCGAAAGAAGCGGGGCTTCGGATTAGTGAACAGGCTTCCCGGAAGCAGCCGGGGCAGGTGTGGATCAAGCGCACCGTGCTCGAAATGGGCGGCAAAGATGCGATCGTGGTGGACGACGAAGCCGATTTGGAAGCGGCTGTCGAGGGCGTCGCGCTCTCCGCGTTCGGATATCAGGGCCAGAAATGTTCGGCGTGCTCGCGCGCCATCGTCGCAGAAAAAATCTACGACAAGTTCCTGGAAAAACTCGTCGAGCGCGTGAAAAAAATCAAAGTGGGCTCCGTCGAGGACCCCGCGAATTTCATGGGCCCGGTCATCAACAAGTCCGCGCTGAAATCCATTCTCGACTACATCGAAGTCGGCAAGAAGGAAGGCCGCTTGCTCACCGGCGGAAAACAAGCGGGCACCGACGGCTATTTCATCGAGCCTACCGTGATCGCAGACGTCAGCCCGAAGGCGCGCATTTTTCAGGAGGAAATTTTCGGGCCCGTGCTCGCCGTCACCAGGGCCAAAAATTTTGACGAAGCCCTGCGCATGGCCAACGACACGGAATTCGGCCTCACCGGCGCCGTCTATTCTCAGAACCCGAAAAAAATCGAGCGCGCCGCCGAGGAATTTCACGTCGGCAATCTCTACATGAACCGCAAATGCACCGGCGCCATGGTCGGCGCGCATCCCTTTGGCGGATTCAACATGTCGGGCACCGATTCAAAATCCGGCGGCCAGGATTATCTGTTGCTGTTCCTGCAGGCAAAAACCATCGCCGAGAAAATCGGTGCAACAAAATAGTCCGTTCCGGCAGCGCCGGCGCCCTGCCGGCGCTGCCCGTTTATGCGCCGGTGGACGGGCGAATTTCGGCCGTGGGCTTGAAGCCGAAACCCCAGCGAAAAATCGCGTAGGCGATTGGGCCGGAAGCCAGGAGCAAGGGCGCATATTTGAAAACGTAGTCCTCGCTCTGCAGCACTTTCACCGCGCACAAAATCGCAGGAAAAATCAAAATGTAAGCCATGCCGATCCCGCCGCCGGGAATGCGAAAACTTCGCGGCGCATCTGGAAGTTTTTGGCGCATGCGCCACGCCGCAAGAACTGTCAGCAGCGTGGTCGCAATGCGCGTCCAGATGTAAATGTTCACCAGATCCTCCACGTTGAACCGCGCCAGCACGCAGTAAACGATTGCGGAGAGACCGATCGCATGCGCAGGCGTCCGAAACCGCGGATGGATTTTCCCGAGCCACGCGGGCAAGTAGCCATCTTCAGCCATGGTCGCCGGGATTCGTGTGGTGTAAAGAATCGTGCTGTTCGAAAGCGACAGCGTGCCGATCATCGCGGCAATCAGCATCGCTGCACCTAGCCATTCGCCGCCGATCAGCCGCGATGCAGTCACGATGTAATTCGTCTGCCATTCCTGCCAATTCCCGAGCGCCGCGAGCGCCAGCGTGGTCGGCAGAATGTAGGTCAGAATGTTCATCGGCGTGTTCCACGCGAGCAGGCGCACGAAGCTCTGCTGCGGATTCTTCATCTCGCCGGTCATGCTCGACAGTTGTTCGTACCCCGCGTAATTCCACATCGCCAGCGCCAGCCCTTTTCCGAACACGCTGCCCAACGGCTCACCGGGAGGAACGAACGGATGGAACGGATTGTGATGCCAGTGAAAGACCGCCACCAAACACAACCATGCGACAGGGATGAGTATGGCGACAAGCAGCGCCACGGAAAGCCATCCGGCGATCTGAATGCCACGGGCGTTCAGATATGCGAGGATGCACAGCGCCACGCATGCGCCCGCCCACTTCACATTTCCGGTGATCCCGGGAAAGTAAATGCTCAAATAGTCCATCAGCAGCACGCCGTAGAGGCTGTTCAGCAGAAACGTCCCAGCCCAGTTCCACCAGCCGCACTGAAATCCCCAGAAATCGCCAAACGCCGCACGGCTCCAGCGATAAAAGCCGCCTTGGACGGGAAGCAAACTGTTGAGCTCGGCAGCCGCGAGCGAAATGGGGATGCTCCAAAACAGCGGCACGACAGCAAGAAAGAGAATTGCCATCCCCGGTCCGGAGTCGTGGAAGATTCCTTCGTAACCAAAAGGCCCGCCGGCCGTGTAGCCGTAGAAGAGAGCCAGCAGTGGGATGAAACCGATCTGGCGGAGACGCACGCCGCCGGTTTCATTTGCTCGTTCGTCTTCTCCTGAGTTTGTGGGCATCGAGCCGGAGTGCAAAGGGCGGCATGATATGGGAGCACTCCGGCGTTTTCAATGCTAAAGAAAACTTTCGCTTGACGCCGCAGGGACGCCGGTTAGAGAATCCGCTTCGTTTCCCCCGCACTGCACGATTGCCCCTGGTAAGGAGTTTTTCAGTGCGCCACATTTTCACGATTCGATAGCAGAATCGTTGTGGTGGCGCAGCTCCCTCTGCTGCCAGAGCGTCTGCAATGGGGTGGCGAAATGGCCCCTTTGGATTCCCAGTTGCACTATCGAGGGGACGAACATGGATTCGCGTTCGCAATATAGGCGTGCGTCCTGACCCTAAGTCCAATCCGGACATGGCGATGAGTCGCGGAGGAGAGATGCGGTTACCCTTCGCGGAAGCGGATTGGGTGGTCGTAATGCGCAAACTTTTTCACTTTTGAGGGCTATATCGCCGAATCCACCCCAGCTTGGGTCGGCTGTTTGACTCTGACCTGCAGCATCCTGGGCATCGCTCCGCTGCTGAAATAGGCGAGAACTAATGAGAGGTCTCATCATGCGACGGACTGTCTTTCTTGCAGCTCTGATTTTATCGAGCGCCTTTGGTGCGCGCGCCCAAGCTCCGAACACGATCAGCACCGTCGCTGGAGGCGGGACGAACACAAGCGGTGCCCCCAAGCCCGTTAGTCTCCCGCTTTTCTTCGAAGCCAACCAGGGCCAGGCCGATTCGCGCGTGAAATTCCTGACGCGCAGCAGCGGCTACACCCTTTTTCTGACGCCGACAGAGACGATGCTTGCCGAAGCGAGCACTCGCGTGGCCCGCAGCAAAAAGGGTTTCGGCATGTTGCCGGAGCTGAAGTCGGCACCCTCTGGCGTACTGCGAATGCAGCTTATCGGCGCGAATCGCGCGCCATCGATGATGGGATTTGAGGAGCTCACCGGCAAAGTGAATTATCTCATCGGGAATGATCCGGCGAAGTGGCGCACCGGAGTCCCGTTGTTTTCAAGAGTGCAGGCTCGGCAAGTGTATCCGGGCGTGGACCTGGTGTTTCACGGTGATGACAAGGTTTTGGAATACGACTTCGTCGTCGCGCCGGGAGCCGACCCAGGGCAAGTGGCATTTCGCATCCGGGGAGCGAAGCGAATCGAGATTGATCCTCAGGGCGATCTGGTCATGCACACGGCTGCGTCGGAATTCCGGATGCACAAGCCGGTCATCTATCAACTGGACGGTGCGTCACGCAGAGAGATTGAGGGCGGGTTTGTTCTCAGCGCGAAAAACCAAGTCCGTTTCCAACTCGGGGACTACGATCGCAATCAGCCATTGGTGATCGATCCCACAATCGGCTATGCAACATTCCTCGGCGGACAATCACTCGACCAGCCCTCCGCCATCGCGGTGGACAGCTCGGATCCTGCCGCACCGAGACTTTACGTTACAGGGTTCACGGGTGACACAACCTCGTTTCCAGAGGTAAGTAACCCACTGATCGGCAGCGCCGGCGCAGTGGCCTACGGGTTCATCGCGAAGATTAACCCTACTGCAATAGGTTCTGGTTCACTCAACTATCTGACATTCATCGGCGGGCACACGCCCTATCCGGGCGATGCGGCAAACGGATGCCTGAACGTGCTCAGCTATGTCGCCCTCGATTTCAGCCAGGGCGCAACGGGTATAGTGCCGGTGGTCAGCGGCTTGACCCAATGCAGTGACTATCCCAAGACCACGACAATCGGCACCGTTACCGGAACGACTACGGGGGTCGTGGCCAGTGTCGTC
>JBGPZR010000404.1:0-2618 GCA_041493845.1 Terriglobia bacterium
ACAGCGAACACACGGCAGGCGGAATTCGGCATGAACTACTACTTCCTCGACGATTTGAGATTCGTGAGCACATATGGCCGGCAGTTCACCGCGGGAGGCAATGCGAACATCTGGACGGTCGGCCTCACGTACCGTTTCGTGGCGCCCCTGGCCGGCCGGGAAAAGGGCGGAGGGGTAGATTGATGCAGAGGCATTCGATTTTCTTTTTTCTCGCGCTCATGCTGAGCGGCGTAGCTTTCTGGGCCGGCGCACAGGAGCGCACCACTGCATCGCATCCTGCTTCCATGACGGCTGCGGAATCGGCTTCCTCTGCAGCCGGCAAGCTAACCTCAAACCAGAGTGAAGCGGCAGAACGTCTCGAAGGCGAGAAGAGATTCAAGGCCAATTGCGGGCGTTGCCACGCGGCACCGCATAAATTTCCGCCGCGCATGATGGCCACCATCGTTCGCCATATGAGGGTGCGCGCGACCATAACGGAAGAAGATGCGCGGCTGATCTTACATTACATGGCTCAATAGGCAGGGCGGTGCACATGTACAGGAACGGGAGTGAAGCGTGAGAAGGAGCGTGAGCGGTCTTGCAACCGTCTTCATGTTGTTCGCGTCGTTGCTTCTGGCGCAGTCGCAGCCTCGCGTCCTCGAAGTCATTGCCGACCACGACAGCCGGTACAAGATTTCCGGCCAAGCAAAGCCGGTGATCACCGTGGCCGCAGGTGAAACACTCGTCCTGCGCATCACGGCCGTGCGAGCCAAGACTCGCAACAGAGACGGGTCGGTTCACGGCTTCACCCTGCTGCGCGCGAAAGATCACACTCTTGTTCCCGGGTGGGACTTCCTGTTGCAACCGGGAACGCAGGAATTCACAGTGACGGCACCGGCAGAGCCCGGTGAATACGAAGTGGTGTGTACCGTCGTCTGCAGCGGCCAGCACGAAGGCATGAACATGAAATTCATCGTCCTGCCAAATGGCGGGTGAACTTCGATTTGTGGATTCGACGAGAAGGAAGGGAATGACTATGCGCCAAACGAAACGCTTTATTTTCTGCTCGATCTTGTTCGCCACGCTATCGCTGATTGGTCCGGCGGCTCGCGGCGGCGGTGAGGAGGTTTTCAAAGGCTTGATCGCAGACTCCCAATGCGCGATGAACGTTCATTCTCTCAGCCAGTCGCACAAGGAAATGCTGCAGGGCAAAGATGTCGGCAAGACGGATGCGGACTGCGTGTGGTATTGCGTCAAGGAGCGCGGGGGCCGGTTCGTGCTCCAGATCAAGACCAAAGTGTACAAGCTCGATAAACAGGATTTCAGCCGCGAATACGCCGGGCACAAAGTGCAAGTAACCGGCACGCTGGACTCCAAGACGAACACCATACATGTCCGGCAGGTCGAATTGCTGACTGAGGCGGCTCAATAGGCCGCGCCCCTATTAAACACTGGACGTTGCACTGACGCCTTCAGAGTGTCTGCGAGAAGCGGAAAAAACCTCCCTCAGCGGCTGAAGCCGCATTGATTCTTCACCGGTTACGGCACGACTAAAGTTGTGCCCTGACGAACAGCAGCGTCGCCATACTGACTGTTTAGGCCGGCTGCGGTTTTCTTCGCAGTTTTCCAGGTACACAACATGAATGGATACGCCCGCGATTGTGGCACCGGTGTGCGCAGCGTATAATGTAACTGGCGGGTGAGTCGGATGATCGCCGGTCCGCGATCGCAAGGTCGGCGGGCGGGAGGAAAGTCCGGACTCCAGTTGTGGTGAGCTCGCAAGAGTCGGCCACAGCAGGGCAACGCGCCTGGTAACGCCAGGGGGCTGGTCCCTGTTTGAAATAGCGAGCGAAAGCTTGCGCCAGGGAACGCGGCTACGGAAAGTGCCACAGAAAATAAAACCGCCGGTGATGCTTGTACCTCTGCGGCAGGCCTGAGGCAAAACCAAGGGCCGGCCTCTTTCGGTCAGGCGCATTTGGCAAGGGTGAAAAGGTGGGGTAAGAGCCCACCGCCCGGGTGGCAACATCCGGGGCACGGAAAACCCCGCGTGGAGCAAGGCCAAATAGGAGGGGAGGGCTGGCCCGGCCCGTATGTGCTGCGCTTGAAAGAGCGTGGCGCTCTGACCCTCGGGTAGGCTGCTGGAGTCCCGGAGCGATCCGGGACCTAGAGGAATGATCATCGCGCTTGGGTCGGTTTAGTCTTGGCAGCATTTGCCGGGAGCGCCAATCGCACTGCAACGCAAGTTGCCGCGCGAGACCCAGCGGACAGAATCCGGCTTACAGGCTCGCCCGCCAATTTCTTTTATGTTTCCGCTGAATTCCGTCGCTGCGTTTGTCGGCTCCGCAAGAAGTGTGTACCTGCAACAGAGCGATGCCTTTCTCCCAGTAATCCAGATCGTCGATGGGTCATTAGGCCGAAGGTTTGTCGGGGACGGGCTGGGTGGCGTAGAAGTCGTCGCGGAAGCGGGCGGCGTAGGAATCGAGCAGTTCGGCGATTCGCTCCGCCTTCGTCGAGCGCAACACGAACCCCGCATGGTGATGTCTCGGGACGCGCAAAACGATTTCCGGATCGGCGTACGCCGAGGTATCAGGAGTGTCCTGCCTGGCGAGCGAAATAATCACGCCTGCATACTCGTGCCG
>JBGPZR010000162.1:0-5535 GCA_041493845.1 Terriglobia bacterium
CGTGGGACTGATGCTACCTCAAGAGGGGGGAAATCGTATCGCGGATGCTTGAAAAAGGAGCCGGCCCTTCGGCTGCGCTCAGGCAGGAAGCCGGCGGTACGAGGGCGAAAAATGCGACGGGTGCGGGGCCATGAGCTTCAGTCCGATATTTGTTGGTTGCCTTTGGGGCGAGGGTGGCTCGGAAGAGCACAGCCAGGATTGGCTGTGCCACAAGGGCAAGAGCAAAGAGCCGGCTCTTCGGCTGCGCTCAGGACAAGCGGGACGCCGGCGGTACGAGAACCGGCGGCAAGGAAACCGGCGATGCGAAGCTCAGGCATCGGGGGCGACCGGGAGGAAGACGCGGAATTTTGCGCCCCGCGAGGTTTCGGTCTCGAGGCGAATCCAGCCGCGGTGGTCGTCCACAATTTTTGCCACAATCGCTAAGCCCAAACCGACTCCCTCTTTCTTCGATGTGAAAAACGGATTGAAGATTTGCTCGCGTAAGTCAGGCGGCACTCCGGGGCCGGTGTCCTCGAACTGGACGGCGATGCCGGGCTTGCCGCCCGAAGTTTCATGGGCAATGGAGATGCACAATTTTCCCTGCTGCCCGTCCATGGCCTGAAAGGCGTTGAGAATCAGATTCACGAAAATCTGCTCGCAGAGCTGGCTATCGGCATGAATATCCGGAAGACCGCCGGCGTAGCGGCGCTCGACATGCACTTGGGCGGCGGGCATCTGTGCGCGGACGGCATCGAGCGCGCGATCCACAATCGCGGAAACCTGCAGCGGCTGGAGATCGAGATGTGACGGCCGGGCAAAATCGAGAAAGCGCGCGACGAGAGAATTTAGCCGGTTCACTTCGGTGGAAATATAGCCTGCCAATTCGCTGGCGAGCGGATTCGTGCCGGCCACTTTCTGTGTGAGCATCTCGGCGGAGCCGCGGATGACGCCGAGCGGGTTGCGGATTTCGTGGGCTAAACCGGCGGAGAGCTGGCCGAGCGCGGCGAGGCGCTCGGCGCGACGGGCTTCGGCCTCGGCGCGGCGCAACTGGCGGTTGGTTTCTTCGAGAGTTTCAGAGAGCGCTTGATAGCGCTCGACCTGGCGGCGGTTTTCGACGACGAAGCGGTTGACGAGAACCGCGGCAATGAAGAAGAAGAGGATGCGGATGGCGAGCTCGGTGGCGCCCTCGGCAGTGAGCTCGTATTCCTCGAGAGCCGGGATGAGCAGGGAACAATAGGCGAGCGAGGACAAAGCGGTCCATAGAAGGGTTGCGACCGGGCCGAAATAAATTGCCGCGGTGACTACGGGCAGATAAAAAATCGGGTAGTAGCTGCTGTTGATCCCGATTTCGCCCGTGTGAGCGAGCAAGAGAGTGGAGAGCAGAATCTTGATGATGACGCTGTAAATGCGCCCGCGGCGGGGAAGCCAGGCAATGAGGCTGCCTTCGAGCAATTGGAAAATGCCGATGCCGAGGAGGGTGAGCTGCTTGTGGACTTCGTTGATGGGAGGAAGCACCGCGAGGCCAGCGAGGAAGGCGAGCCAGAGAAAATCAATCCAACTGATGGCTGAGCGTTCGCGGTCGAGCATCGTTCGGAGCTCCGTGGGTCAATCTAGCATGAATCTGACGCGGGAAAAGCAACCACAGATGAACACAGACGGGACACAGATGAACACTGATAGGGAAATGGCTAGAGGCTGAAGGGAAGGGGGAGATCACTCCTCCCGCGACACCAGCGGCACAAGGGAGAAAACTACGACGGGGGCGGGTGCGTGAGCTTCAAGCCGATTTTTGTGGGTTAACTTTGGCGCGAGGGTAGGTCGGAAGAGCGCAGCCAGGATTCGCTGTGCCACTGAACATCAGCGCAAGAGCTTTTCGGCGCCGAAGACGAGGCCGAGCGTGAGGAAGGCGATGGCCACCTCGCCGAGTGCGCCGACTACGAACGGGCGGAGGCCCTGTTTGCGCATTTCGCCGATGTTGGTGCGCAGGCCGACGCCGGCAAAGGTGAGAAGGAAGGCCCAGCGCGAAAGATTAGCGAGGCTGGTCAACTGGTCTTTGCTGAAAACGTGGGCGGTGGCGACGACGGAGATGACCAGAAAGCCGAGAACGAATTTCGGGAACTTGGCCCATAGAAACGCGGCTTTGTTGCCGACGCCTTCGGTTCCTTCCTTGCGCGCCCAATGTAGCGCGTAGCCGAGGACGACGAAGCCGATCATGGCGTTGCGCGCTGTTTTTGCGAGCACGGCGACTTTCGCGGCGGCGTCGGAGTAGAGAGCGCCTGCGGCGATGACTTCGGCGGTGTTGTCGATGCCGAGGCCGGCCCAGAGGCCGTAAGACTGGTCACTCATGCCGAGCCAGTGGCCGACGAGCGGGAAAATAAAAAGTGCGATGGCGCCGAGCGCGAGGATTGCGGCGATGGCGAAGGAAGAGTCTTCGTCGTCGGCGTCGATCGCGCCCTTGGTGGCGATGATGGCGGAGACGCCGCAAATCGAAGAGCCGACGGCGAGGAGCGTGGTGAGCTTGGGCTTGAGGCCGAAGGCGCGGCCGAGCGCGGTCATGAACACCAAGGAGACGGCAATTTCGATGGCCACGAGGACCAGGCTGATGCCCCCGAGCTTCAGCACGTCGCCGAGCAAGAAGCGCGAGCCGAGCAGCACGATTCCTGCTTTGAGCCAGAATTCGTAGGTGGCCAGGCCGGGCTTGAACGCGGCGGGGACGCCAGTGGTGTTGGCGATGACCAGGCCGATCACGATGGCCCAGAGAACATATTCAATGTTGGGGAGCGTGAGATGGTGCGCCTTGCCATAGGCGGTGAAGGAGCGCTCGAGAAATTTTCCTGCGTATCCGACTGCGGCCAGCAGGAGCAGGCCGGGAAGAATTTGAGCGATGCGTTTAAAAAAACCGAGCGGCCGCGACTGCGAGAGTGCGATAGAACTGGCCATGCGAAAAATCCTCCTGGGGCAAATTCGTGCCGTGACGCGCTACCACGGAATGTGTTTGATCCAACCAATCCAAACCAGCAGGGAGAGGACCAGGGCGAGCGTTACTGCCCAGGCGTCCAGTGAAAATCTGGATGTGGCTGGCTTGTTTTCTTTGGTGCGGGATTCGTGTTGCTGCGTCATTGAGCGAGTCTCCTTTCGGGATCTTCATTATGTGACGGCGCGGAGGGTTCGGCACCGATTATTTGGAGCAGGGAACTCAAATCTTCGTCGAGGGCAGGCGTGTGGAGACCTGCGCCGGTGCGTTGTGCGGCGCGCTCGAGCGAGCGGCCAATCAGCAGGATTGCCAGCGAATCCGTGCGAGAGATGGTGGCGAGTCCGGCGAGCGTGGTGCACCACTCGCGTTGATGCGACGTCGAGGCGCTCGAGACGAGTACTGCGGGGGTGGCGGGGGAAAGGCCCGCGTCGAGAAGCTCACGGGCGAAGCCTCCCAGATCGCGGCCGGGCATATAGATGACCAGAGTGCTGTCCTCGCGGGCGAGGGCTTTCCAATCTGTTTTATCCGCGTGCTCATTTTCCTGCGCGCGGTGGCCGCTGACGATCAAGATGCGTGAGCTCTTGCGGCGGTCCGTGAGCGAGACGCGAAGAGACGCTGCGGCGGCGATACCGGCAGTGATTCCCGGGACGACTTCGAAGGGGACGCCGGCGGCTTCGAGCGCGTCGAGCTCTTCAGCGAGGCGGCCGAAAATTCCGGGGTCGCCGCACGTACAAGGCATGCGAACAAGGCCGTGCGCCTGATAGAATGCGGCCCAGCTGCCCCAACCTAATCCGAGAACTATGTATCCGCGCGACAAGGCCGCACGTCTATAATCCGAGGCGTGATGAGCGAAATTTCGAGGGAATCAATGGCCGCATCGAATGCGATAAGACCGGGTGAATCAGGAACTTCACCGGAGCGGAACCCGCGCCAGCAGACGAGGCCGCCCAAACGGCATCCCTGGGTGTGGATATTTCTTGGAGTTGCGCTGATCGCCGGATTGATCGCGTGGAACCGGGCGCGGGCGCGCTCTCAAGCGGCCGCCAGCGCTCAGGCGAGCAGCACACCTGCGGCAGTTTCGGTGGGCGTAAGTCCGGTGCAAAAGAGAGACGTGCCGTACTTTCTCACCGGGCTTGGGTCGGTGACGGCATTCAACACGGTGACGGTGCGAAGCCGGGTGGACGGCCAACTGATGAAGGTTAATTTCACGGAAGGGCAGTTCGTGCGTCAAGGGGAACTGCTGGCGGAAATAGATCCGCGGCCATTCCAGGTGGCGCTGGATCAAGCGCAGGGCCAATTGGCCAAGGACGTGGCCGCGCAGAACGACGCGAAGATCAATCTGAGCCGCTTCCAGTTGTTGTGGCAGGAAGGCGTGATAGCGCGGCAGCAATTGGATTCGCAGCAGGCAACCGTGGGGCAATTTGACGGCGCGATCCAGTCGGACAAAGCGCAGATAGACAATCAGAAGCTGCAACTGGTGTACAGCCGGATCATAGCGCCGATCAGCGGGCGCGTGGGGCTGCGGCTGGTGGATGCGGGCAACATGGTGCATGCCACGGACGCGAACGGAATGCTGGTAATCACGCAGGTGCAGCCGATCGCCGTAATCTTTACGCTGCCCGAAGACAACTTGCCGGAAGTGTCCGGGCAGATGAAAAAGGGGGCGCAACTGACGGTCGAAGCCTACAGCCGCGATGATAAGACGAAGCTGGCGGACGGCAAGCTGCTGACGATTGACAATCAGATTGACCAGACGACCGGAACGGTGAAGCTGAAATCCGTGTTCGATAATCATGACCTCTCGCTCTGGCCGAATCAGTTCGTAAACATCCGGCTGTTCCTGAGCGTGAGGAAGGACGCCACGGTGATTCCCTCGGCCGCGATTCAGCGCGGGGCGCAAGGAATTTTCGTTTACGTGGTGAAGACGGACAACAAGGCGGATTTTCGCCAGATCCAGCTGGATTTTATTGAGGGTAATCTGGCGGTGATCCGCGAAGGCCTGACGCCGGGCGAGCAAGTGGTGATTGACGGGCAGGACAAACTGCAGGCCGGAACGGCTGTCAGTTTCAAGCCGGTCGCCGCGAGTCCATCTCCCAATGGGGCTCCCGCAGGGGCACCCACGCCGGCTCCCTCAGCAGCTCCCGCGCAGGGAAAGAAGCAGTGAGTCCATCCAAGCCATTCATACTCCGGCCGGTGGCGACGTCGCTGCTGATGGTTGCAATCATGCTGGCCGGAGCCGTCGCCTACATGCAACTGCCGGTGTCGGCGCTGCCGCAGGTGGACTACCCGACGATCCAGGTGCTGACGTTCTATCCCGGCGCGAGTCCGACGGTGATGGCGTCGGCGGTGACCACGCCGCTCGAGCGGCAGTTCGGGCAGGTGCCCGGGCTGAACCAAATGACATCCACGAGCTCATTCGGCGGCTCGGTGGTCACGCTGCAATTCGATTTGAATTTGAACATTGATATCGCCGAACAGGAAGTGCAAGCGGCGATCAACGCCGCGTCCACCTATTTGCCGCGCGATTTGCCGAACCCACCGATCTACAGCAAGGTGAACCCAGCGGACTCGCCGGTCCTCAC
>JBGPZR010000356.1:0-3041 GCA_041493845.1 Terriglobia bacterium
CCTCGATAAATCGGAAAACAGCCTGTTCTACGCAAACCTCGAAGCCTCGAACATGCTGGGTGCCGCCCATGTAAAACCCTTCCTCGCCGACCTGGTTTACAAAGACCGGCTGCGCGAAATCCTCCGCCAGGAGCGCCCGGAGATCATTTTTCACGCCGCCGCCCACAAACATGTCGGCCTGCTCGAACTCCACCCAGAAGAAGCCATTCGCAACAACGTCATCGGAACGCGCAATCTTGCCGAAATTGCTCAGGCATGCGGGGTTGCACGCCTCGTGAACATCTCGACCGACAAAGCCGTGAACCCGCGCAATTACATGGGCCTTTCGAAGAAACTCACCGAGCATTGCATCCAGGAGCTCGCGCGCAATAGCCGCACGCGCTTCATGAATGTCCGCTTCGGAAACGTGGCCGGAAGCACGGGCAGCGTTCTCCGCCTGTTCTGGGAGCAGATACAGAAGGGCGCGCCCATCCGCGTCACCGACCCGCGCGCCATGCGCTATTTCATGTCAGTCCCCGAAGCCGTGCACCTCATCCTGCGCGCCGCTGCGCTCGGCAAAGGCGGCGAAACATTCGTCTTCGAAATGGGCGAGCCCCTGAATATCTACGAGCTCGCGAAGACCATGGCGCGTTTCGCCGGATTGCGGCCCGAACAGGACCTTACCATCGAATTCACCGGCCTGAGCGAAGGCGAAAAAATCACCGAAGAGCTATGCGAAGAATGGGAGCGGCCTGTGCCCACCGATTCGCCAGGAATTCTGATGATCGGCCAGCAGGATCCACGCTCGCGCGGAATCCTCGAGAGAATTCGCATCATGGAATCTTTCCTCCTGCGCGACGATCGTGAAGGCCTGCTGGATTATCTCGAGGAAATAGCTCCGAACTTCAAGGGGCGGCGCAGCTCCCGCCAACCGGCCAGGCCGCCCGCGACTGAACTCGCCAGGGTGGCTCGCCTGGGGGCCGCATGAGAATCCCCCTCTCCCGTCCGGAAATCGGTGAGCGAGAAATCGAGTACGTCACGCGCGCGCTGCGTTCAGGACAGCTCAGCCTGGGCCCGCGCCTCCCGGAATTCGAAGAGCGGTTCGCCGCCTTCGTAGGCACGCGTTACGCCATCGCCACCAACAGCGGAACCTCCGCGCTGCACCTCTGCGTGAAAGCGCTCGGCATCGGGCCGGAGGACGAAGTCCTAACCACTTCCTTCAGCTTCGTCGCCTCCGCCAATTGTCTGCTGTACGAACGCGCCGTCCCCGCCTTCGTGGATATCCATCGCGCCACGCTGAATCTCGATCCCATCGCGCTTGAGGAATCGATCGCGCGGCATTGCATCTGGGAAAGGGTTCAAGGACGCCTGATCAACAGACGCTCCGGCCGCACCGTCAAAGCGATCCTCCCGGTACACGTTTTCGGACTTCCGTGCGACATGGCGCCCATCCTCGCAATCGCACACGATTTCAATCTACGCGTCCTGGAAGATGCCTGCGAAGCTCTCGGCGCCGAATATGGCGGCCGCCGCGTGGGCACTTTCGGCGATGCCGCCGCCTTCGCCTTCTACCCCAACAAGCAAATGACCACGGCAGAGGGCGGCATGGTGGTGACGAACGACGTGCAAATCGCGGCAACCTGCCGCAGCCTTCGCAACCAGGGCCGTGACGATGATTCCGGTTGGCTGCGCCACACGCGCCTGGGCTACAACTACCGCCTGAGTGACTTGCACTGCGCGCTCGGCCTGGCACAGCTCGAAAGAATTGAAGAATTGCTCTCAGCCCGCGCTCGCGTGGCCGCTGCCTATTCGCGCGCGCTTGCCGAAATTCCTCAGATCATCTTGCCTTGCGATGTTCCGGAACCAAAGCGCAGTTGGTTCGTGTACGTGATTCAATTACGCGAGCCTCTGGGATCTGAAGAACGCGACCGCCTTATGGCCGGCCTGCGCATCCGCGGGATTGGCTGCCAGGCATATTTCCCGCCTATTCACGCGCAGCCGTATTTCCAGGAGTTGGGCCACATTCTGCAAGCACCGCTGCCGCACACGGAATCAGCCTCGGCGCGCTGCCTGGCTCTCCCATTTTTTGCTTCCATGACGGTAGACCAGGTTGCCGAAGTAAGCGACGCCATTCGTGAAATCCTTGCGCAAATGTGCGTCATCGTCGGGCCCACAAAATCACAAGTCGCGCTCGCCGATCGCGCCGCGGACTAGGATTCCGGAAAATCATGGCTCCTGCAGGCCCACTCCGCAAATTCCAATCCGCCCCGCCCTCTCGCGCGGCCACGCCACTGCAACTTCCGGGGCGCGCTTCCGTCTGTCCGCTCTGCGGTTCTCCGGAGACCGGCGCCGCCTTCACCGACAACGGCTGCTCCCTGCGCGTCTGCAGCTTCTGCGATCTATTTTTTGTGGACCCGTATCCCGCAAGCAATCAGCAGCACCGGATGGTTTCCTCCGGCGCGTATCGTGAAATCGAAATCCTCGATTGCGCGCGGCGTTATCAGGGCGAACGGCTTTTCTACGATCGCCACTTCGATCTGATCGCCAAAGAAGTGCAAGGCGCCGCGTCGCTGCTCGACGTCGGCTGCGGCACCGGAAATCTGCTCGAGCGGTTCGCGGCGCAGCCGCACCTCCACCGCGCCGGCATCGAATTAAACGCGCAGGCGGCTCGATTCGCGCGCAAGATCGCCCGTTGCAAAATCTGGGAAGTGCCCATCGAGCAGTTCCACAGCGTCCCGCAATTCGACGTCATCGCCATGATCAATGTTTTTTCCCACATTCCTTCGTTCGACGGATTGTTTCAATCGCTGCACGCCGCCCTTCGCCCCGGCGGAAAAATAATCCTGCGGACCAGCGAAATGAGCCGCAACGTCAGCCGCTGGAATCAGGTGCATTGGGGCATCCCCGACGACCTCCACTTTCTCGGCCTCAGGACGCTCGATTTCCTCTGCGCGCAATATGGCTTCGCTGTGGCGCGCCACATCCGCACCCCGTTCGAAGACGAGCTATTCCGCCGCTCGCGCTGGGAACAGATGGGCCGCAGCCGGGTTCGCAACCTAATC
>JBGPZR010000319.1:0-3402 GCA_041493845.1 Terriglobia bacterium
CCACTTGCCGAGATTCGCGACCTGCAGCTCATAAACAAGATGCCATTTGCCGCCGGCTTTGAACGCAGTCGGGTCGGTGGGCACGACGATGTCGAGCGGCGGGGCGACTGGCTTGGGCGTGTGCGCAGGTTCGGATTGCGCGGGAGTAGTGGCCGCAGCAATCGCGAAGAACGCCGTGGCCAACAGCCACACGGCGCATATCCGTTTCCAGCCGGGTCGCGCGGTATTCACCTCATGCGGTGAGTTCATTCCTGCCCCCTCGTTTTTCGTCGCGACATTTTGACCACGCGGATGGGGCGGTGTCCAGTGGAAGAGGTGGCGAGACCGAATTTGAATGCGAGGACCGCGGGGATTAAGATTCGAGGACTATGACAAGCCCACACAGTGTGCTGGAAACATCGCTGTACATCAGCGACCTGGACCGCGCGGTGAAATTTTATCGCGAGGTGCTGGGGCTGCGATTGATTGAGGACAAATATTTCGTCGGCGGGCGCGGGGCGGCACTGCAGGTGGGGACCGGGCCGAGCGTGTTGCTGCTATTCCGGGCGGAATTGACGATGCAGGGCGGGATGCTGCTCGCGCACGGCACCACCGGCGCGGGGCACGTGGCGTTTAGGATCGAGGCGTCGGAAATTCCGGCATGGCGCGAGCGGCTGCGCGCGCACGGCATTCCAATCGAGCAGGAGTTCGCTTTCGGCGACAACCCGCCTTCCATTTATTTCCGCGACCCGGACGGGAACGTGATGGAGCTGGCGGTGGAAACGATCTGGGCGCTGGAGCGTCCGAGGTAGCAAGAAGCCACCTGGCTTTTTTGAGATCGTCATCACGGCAAATCAAACCGAGAAGGCACTCACCGCAGAGACGCTGAGAACGCGGAGAAATTCCGAGGCGAACCTGCGGGAAGATGTTCGAATTGCGTCGTGGGGAATGGGTTGCAACGGAGCCAGATGATTTCGAGCAGACAAGAGCGCGACCATGCTCGAATCGCGTGGCGCGGCCTGGGCTATGGATGAACCGGGAGGTCGGTTGCGGGGCCGGCGATCCCGGCGGTGGATTGGCCGGCGGGGTCGGGACGCACGTGCGAGAAGCGCTTCTTGAGTTCGAGAAATGGGGTCTCGAAATATCGGTAGCTGAGAAATGCAGCCGCCATGGCCAATCCTACGGTGCAGGGAAAGATGAGAAGCGGGTGAGCGAATCCGATTGGACCGAGTGCCAGTAGAACGGCGTGAAGGGATAGCGAATTGAGCAGATACATCCCGTAGCTCAGCACGCCGATCCAGGCAATCGGCCGCAGCTTCAAGATGGGAGCGAGCCCGTTGTCCTCACGAATAACGCAAGCGCCGACGAGTGCGGCGGTGGCCAGCGACGCCGCGAGCAGGGGCGGATGGGCGGGAACAAGACAGATCGCCAGAAGAGCGAGGGCCGCGGGTGCGGCCCATTTGGTGCCGAGGACGGCGGACAACCATCGGAAGCCGCGCTCGGAATCGAGCGCCTGGGCCAGGAGCACACCCAGGCAGATGGGAATCGCGACGCTCAGCAAAATCCTCGCCGGAAGCGAGCCGGGCGGCAGGATGCGGTTCGTCCAGCCATAGCCCGCCGCGAGGCGCAACGCGATGACTGTGATCATGATCACTGAAGACCAGATGCCCCGAAAGAACCGGAGTACCAGCGGCCAGAAGGCGTAGAACTGCTCCTCGGTGGCCAGCGTCCAGGCCAGATTGAAAGGTCCCGTCGGCCAACTTGGGGTGATGCACCAGGTGTAGGTGTAGGTGAGGAAGCCGGGCAGATAGTGGAAGAAGGTGTGAGCCCGGTCGGAACCGCGCTGGAAAGTCAGCATGATCACAACGTAGATGGCGACAGTGGCGTAATAGAGCGGCCAAATGCGGAGCGAGCGGCGAATGTAAAAGTCTCGAATGGAGATCGTGCCGGACCGTTTTTGCTCGCGGAGCAAGAGAGTTGTGATCAGGAAGCCGCTGATTGCAAAAAAGATGTGTACTCCCCACTCGCCTTGACGGAGCACTGGCAGATTTGCCAGCGTCGGGTAATAAGGAGTGCTCCACCAGGAATGGAACCAGATCACACCGATGATGCTGAGCGCGCGCAGTCCATCGAGCGAGCCGAAGAATCGGACTTCGCGGAATCTGGCGTAGCTAGAATCCATTAGCCACTCGCTGGAGTTCCCTTCTCGCAGGATGGGAGCAGGCGTCTTGGTCCCGATGGGCGGGCTGGACACTGGACCAGCGCGCAACTGCATGGCCCCTGGTTTTCCGGGACGACCCCGCCGGGATTCTACTATTGCGGGGCGATTCTAGTCCAAGGAATGCGGACAGCTAGCCGCATGCGTAATTCCCCTAACTTGACAATGCGGAACGTGCGTGCGTAGGCTGGCCGTAGAGTCTGTGCGAGAACTGCAAAACCGGACCTTCAGCGGCTAAAGCTGGCTTGATTTTGCAGCCTTTATGTCGTGGCTACCCTTCGTAACTCAGGGTAAAAAGCCATGACCTACAAAGATTCTCGAGTTCTCCCACAGAATCCATACACCTGCCTCTCGATGGACTCCAGCCAATACTTGGGATGGTTGGCGCTGGCGTTGACGCCTGGCCTGGGCGCTCGCATGGCCGGGAAGTTGCTGCAGGAATTCGGCAGCCCGGAAGCGATATTCAGCGCCTCGCTCACGGCGCTCGAGGCGCGGCGGCTGCCCGCAGCAGTAGCGCAGGCGATTCACACGCGCCAACCGCTCAGCGATGCGGCGAAGGAATTGGCCATGGTGCAGGCCTCGGGCTGCCGCCTGCTGACATGGGACGAGCCGGAGTACCCGCAGCGACTGCGTGAGATTTACGATCCGCCGACCCTGCTGTATGTACTTGGAAACGTTGAACTTCTCAGCCGCCACCTGATTTCGATCGTCGGGGCGCGTCGTCCGACCCCCTACGGGAATCAAATGGCTGAGCGATTGGGCAGGGATCTGGCCGACCGGGGCCTGGTAATCGTGAGCGGCCTGGCGCGCGGCATTGATTCCAGCGCGCACAGGGGTGCGCTCAGCACCGCCACCGGCGCCACGATCGGCGTCCTCGGCTGCGGGATCGACGTGGTCTATCCCAAGGAGAATAAGAAAATTTTCGCGGAAATCGAGAAGCGCGGCGCAATCATCAGCGAATTCCCTATGGGAACGTTTCCCGCGCCGCAGAATTTCCCGATACGCAATCGCATTATCGCCGGAATGGCGCTGGGGGTTGTAGTCGTCGAAGGAGCGCAGTACTCTGGATCACTGATCACCGCGCGGCTGGCCATGGAGTTTGGCCGCGAAGTTTTCGGCGTCCCCGGCAACGCCACCCAGCCTTCGAGCTTTGGTCCCAACCAACTCATCAAGCAAGGCGCTAAGCTGGTGACCGGCTGGGAAGA
>JBGPZR010000443.1:0-2211 GCA_041493845.1 Terriglobia bacterium
AGCAGCAGTCCAATCACCAAGCCGATGCCCACCACGCCAAGCGCGAGCCAGATGATGCGGTTCTCGAGAATGGCTACCTCGCGCTGCGAATTCCCCACCAGCAGCACACCGAGCAGTTCCTTCTGCCGTCCCATCAGCGGCAGCGCGTGAAAAATCTCTGCGCTGGCCGGGTCGCTGGTCCAATTGATCTTTGCCGTCTGCTCGCCCGGTTGCTGCTGCTCCCGTTCGAGAAGCGGTCCAAATCGTTCCGCGTCGTTCGCCTGGCCGGCCGCATCGAGCAGATTCGCCGGCTTGTAACTTGGGTCCAAATTCAGGTAGAGCAGCGCGCGCAATCCCGCAGGCAGCACGAGCGAGGCCAAGAATTCCTTGCCCAGCCGCTGCCCTCCTGCGACATAGAGATTGTTGTCGCCCACGCGCACTGTCGCCACCGACATCAGCGCCAGCGTCGGACCCTCCGGCGTTTCCACCTTCGTCAGAAACGAGCCGCGCGCCGCCCAATCTTCCGGCTGCGTCACCCAGCTTAATTTGTAGCCGAATCGCGCGGGCCACTCGGCGGAAGAAATAATCGAGCCGTCGTTGGCGGCGAAATCGAGAATATCAAGCTGGTGCGCACGCGATACGCCGCGCGCGTCATTCACATAAATCGAAACGTCGCTCTTCGGCCGGCTCAGGTCAATCGCCATGCGCACGGTCGGTTCCGCGTCCGCGATTCCCTGCACGCGATGAACGATGTCCTGGCTGCGCCGCTCGAATTCGCGCTGGAACTGCGCTACCAGTGCGTCGCTGTGCTGGCGATTCAAATCCTCGAAGGCGCGCCGCGTCACCACCATCACGCCCGCGGCAATCAGCCCCACAGACAGCAGCAGCGCAAACGTGAACACCCAGAAAAGTTTCGACCGGAACGTCACGGCTTTTCCTTTTCACTCGCTGCTTCCGCCGCCCCTTCGAGCCACACATCCGCCAGCGGCCACGTCTCTCCGGGCCCAGGCGCTTTCCAATTTCTCACGCGCGCGCTCAATCCATATACTTGCGGCAACCAAACCAGCGGCGCCACGCGATAGCTGCTCACGATCGCCCGTTCGCGGTCATATATATCTTGCGGCGAAGCAGGATCCGGCAAAGGCAACGCGTCAATTTTTGCAACCGGTCCCAGCGCCGCCAGAAAATTCATCAGCGCAACGCGCGGAAGCGGCGAGGGCATCCGCAAGCGCATCAATCGCGCATCGAAAGCTGCCGGCGGCATCGCCGCCGCTCCTGCGCCCGGAATCGCTTGCGCCATCAACGAAATTCCTGCCTCCCGCGCATTCACCACAATACGCTCCGCCACCGATTGTTCCAGCGGGTCGCCCAAATCATATCCCAACACCAATTTCGGCGAGCCCGTGATTTGCGCCCAGAGTTCCTTCGCGCGCGCCGCGTCCGCCGCCGTCGAGAAAAGGAAAGCCGTCCCGCTCGACCATTGCGGCAGCAGCCCTCCAGCCGCCTCGCCATTCTTTTGCAAAATGAAATTCACAATCGAAGCGCGATCAATCGAGGCCGCCAGCGCTTCCCGCACTCGCGCATCATCGGTGATCGCTCGCCCTGCGGGAAAAACTAGCGCCAGCAATTCATCCGGCTGCGACATGCTCACGCGCACGCCGCGATCCGCGGCCCGCCGCGCTTGCTCTACCGGAATCTCCGCAAGATCCGCTTTGCCAAGTTCCAGGTCGAGCAGCATGTCTCGCGCCGCCCGCCCCATCTGAATCTGAATCGAATCCACAAATGGCCGCCCGTCAAGCACATTCTCGTTGGCAGTAAGCGTCGCGTGCTTCCCCGGCTCCCACTCGGCGATGAGAAATGGCCCATCCCCGGCATGGCCCGCAAATGTGCCATCGGGATTGCGGTGATCATAAATCAGCGCATCGAGTTGCTCTCTAGCGGCACTTTTTTCAGGATTCATCGCTGCAGCCGCTGGCTCGAGCGAACTCACAGCGCCGCCAATCTCAACGCGCAGCACACCACCGTACCGTGGCCGTCGCGCCGTCTCTGCCGGCACAGTTGCCAGCGCCAAACTAATCGCTGCAAGATACAGAAACAATCGAAGCTTCATACATTCCTGTCTGCAAATTCCGCGAGACCACACGGGCCGATTTCTTATCATCGGATGACCACATCGCGAGGATTGGCCCTGGGAACTCCAACCGCTGTCCAATCGGCACTGGTTGGTCGTCA
>JBGPZR010000143.1:0-5996 GCA_041493845.1 Terriglobia bacterium
AGCGCCGGTTGTGGAAAAGCTCCTGCCATTGGCGAACCATGCCCAGCGCGCGATTGTCGAAGAGCACGATTTTTACCGGCAGGTTGTAGCGTCGCAGCGTGGCGAGTTCCTGGAGGTTCATCATGATCGAGCCATCGCCGGAAACATTGATCACGCACGCATCGGGATAGGCGAGCTGCGCGCCGATAGCGGCCGGCAGTCCGAAGCCCATGGTGCCCAGCCCGCCGCTGCTGAGGTGCTGCTCGGGGCGCTGGAATTCAAAGTGCTGCGCCACCCACATCTGGTGCTGGCCGACGTCGCAGGCGACAATCACATTTTCGCCCGCCAACTCCGAGAGACGCTTCAGGAACCAGGGAGCGTAAACGCCGGGGCCGGGAGCGTCGTAGGTCCAGGCGTGCGATTCCTTCATTGCCAGGCAGTGGCGCTGCCATGGCTCGATATCCAGATCGCGACCGAGCGCCACCAGCGCCCCCCGCAAGCTGCCCGCCACGGCTGCGTCCGCGTGGCGGAGCTTGCCGATTTCAGCCGGGTCCACATCCATGTGAATCACTTTCGCGTGAGGCGCAAACCCCGCGAGCCTGCCAGTTGCGCGGTCATCGAAGCGGGCGCCGATGCATAGCAGCAGGTCGCAGGCTTGCACGGCATGATTCGCTGCTTTTGTCCCGTGCATTCCCATCATCCCCAGAAATAATTCATGGTCCGTTGGAATCGCGCCGAGGCCTTTAAGCGTCGAGACCACCGGGATGCGCGTCTTCCGAATGAACTCGCCGAATTCACTGAGCGCGCGCGCCATGCCGATGCCGCCCCCCGCATACACGATTGGCCGGCGGCTTGCGCCGATCAGCTCCGCCGCGCGCGCGAGCGATTCAGCATCGGCCGCGGGCGAATCATCCTGCTCGTCGCTGGAGTAAAAAGAAAACTCCGCATTGCCTGCGGCCACATTCTTCGGGAGATCAATCAACACCGGGCCGGGACGGCCAGAGCGCGCAATTCGGAATGCCTCATGCACGATCCGGGGAAGCTCCTCGCTGGTTTGCACGAGAAAACTGTGCTTCACCACGGGCAGGGTGATGCCGAAAATATCGACCTCCTGAAACGCATCTGTGCCCATCAGGTGTGTGGGCACTTGCCCGGTGATCGCGACCATCGGGACGGAGTCCATGTATGCGTTGGCGATTCCGGTGACCAGGTTCGTTGCTCCGGGACCGGAAGTGGCCATGCAGACGCCCACTTTTCCCGTGGCGCGAGCGTAGCCATCCGCGGCCAGCGCCGCCGCCTGCTCGTGGCGCACGAGGATGTGGCGGATTTTCGAATCGAGCAGAGCGTCATAGACCGGCATGATCGCTCCGCCGGGATAACCGAAAATGATCTCCACGCCTTCCCGCTCGAGAGCCTTGACCAGGAATTCTGCGCCCTTCATTTGGCACCTCGCGCCATCGTTTTTTCAGGCTTCAACCACGACATTTGCGCGCGCAATTCTTTGCCTACTTTTTCGACCGGATGCTTCCGGCTGCGTTCGAGCAGCTTCGTGTACTGCGGCCGCCCCGCCTGGTTTTCGAGGATCCACTCCCGGGCGAACGCGCCCGATTGAATTTCCTCCAGAATATTTTTCATGGTTTGGCGCACATGCTGGTCAATCACGCGAGGCCCGCGCGTGATGTCGCCGTATTTCGCGGTCTCGCTGACAAACTGGTGCATTTGCGCAATTCCGCCTTCGTAGATCAGGTCCACGATCAGTTTCACCTCGTGGAAGCATTCAAAGTAAGCCGCCTCCGGCTGGTATCCGCCTTCGACCAGCGTCTCCCACCCGGCCTGGATCAATTCGCGGAGTCCGCCGCACAGGACAGCTTGCTCGCCGAACAAGTCCGTCTCGGTCTCTTCGCCGAACGTGGTTTCCATCACGCCGGCGCGCGTGCCGCCAATTGCGTGCGCATAGGCAAGCGTGCGCTGGAACGCCTCACCCGTGGCGTCCTGGTGGACGGCGATCAGGCAGGGCACTCCGCGACCGGCTTCATATTGCCGGCGCACCAGATTGCCGGGCCCCTTCGGCGCAACCATGGTCACGTCCACATCACGGGGCGGCTTGATCTGCCCGTAATGAATATTGAAACCGTGGGAGAACAGGAGCGTCACGCCGGGCCGGAGAGTTGGCGCGACCTCATTCTGATAAAGCTGCGGCTGGGCCATGTCCGGCGCGAGCATCACGATCACGTCAGCGGCCTCCGCAGCTTCGGCGGGGCCCGCGGGTGTCCAGCCATCCGATTCCGCCTGCTTCCACGAAGGCCCGCCGCGGCGCAGACCTAATGTGACGTCCAGGTTGCTGTCGCGCAGATTCAGAGCGTGCGCGCGGCCCTGGCTGCCGTAGCCAAGCACGGCAATGCGCTTTTCCTGCAGCGCCCGCGGGTTGGTGTCGTCTTCCCAATACATCTTCGCCATGGTTGCCTCCTCGAGTGGAAATCAGTCTGCGATATCTGTTACAGCGCCTTTTGAAGCAGATGAAACGAGCTTTGCGTATTTCGCCATCACGCCGGTGGTGTATCGCGGCGCGGGTGGCCGCCAGCCGTTCCTGCGCGCAGCGAGATTTGCCTGCGCGTCCAGGCGCCGGGCGCGCACATCTATGGTGACCATGTCTCCATCGCGCAAGAACGCGATCGGGCCGCCGCACGCCGCCTCCGGTGCCACGTGTCCCACCATCAGCCCGTGCGTCGCCCCGCTGAACCTGCCGTCGGTGATCAGCGCAATGGATTCACCGAGTCCTTGGCCGGCTAGTGCGCCCGTCACGGCCAGCATTTCGCGCATCCCCGGCCCACCCTTTGGCCCTTCGTATCGGATGACCACCACATCGCCCGCCTGAATCCTGTGATTCTGTACTGCGTCGAACGCGGCTTCCTCCGAATCAAACACGCGTGCCGGGCCAGTGTGTAAAACCCTTTCGTGCCCGGCGAGTTTGACCACACAACCATCCGGAGCGAGCGACCCGCGCAGAATCGCAAGCCCGCCACTCGGCTTGACCGGCGCAAGCAATGGCCGAATGACTTGCTGGCCGGGTGTTTCGGTGGCTTCACGAATCTCGTTGAAGAAACTTTTGCCGGAGGCGGTAGAGCCATCCTGAAGCAAGCCTGCCTCGAGCAGCCGCCGCGCGAGGAGCCGCGTTCCGCCCGCACGGAAAAAATCAGGCGCAGTGAACCGTCCGCCGGGCTTCAAATCGGCGAGAATCGGAGTTCGCTGAGAGATTGGGTCGAATTCATCAAGCGTCAAGGGAACGCCGGCATCGCGCGCGATCGCGAGCAAATGCAGCACGGCGTTGGTCGAGCCCCCCGTCGCAGCGACGGCGACAATGGCGTTCTGCAGCGATGCGCGCGTGATGATTTGCTTCGGGCGAATATTCTCCTTCAGCAAGTGCATCACGGTCTTGCCGCAATCGAAGGCCGCTTTGCCCTTTCGCGGGTCCGTGGCCGGGATTTCATTCGCGCCCATAGGCGAAATGCCAAGGAACGTGATTGCAGTGGCCATGGTGTTCGCTGTGAATTGCCCACCGCAGGCCCCTGCTCCGGGGCACGCGGCATCTTCGAGTTCCCCGAGTTCCTTCACGGTCATACTTCCAGCGGCGCAGGCGCCCACCGCTTCGAAGACGTCTTGAATGGTCACTTCGCGGCCGCGAAAGTGCCCGGGAAGAATCGACCCGCCGTAGAGCACGAGCCCGGGAAGATCCAGTCGTGCAAGGGCCATCACCGTGCCGGGAATCGTCTTGTCGCATCCGCAAAGCGCAATCACGGCATCGAAGGCATGCGCGCGCACAAACAATTCAATCGAGTCCGCAATCACTTCCCGCGAAATCAGGGAAGCCTTCATGCCCTCCGTCCCCATGGTGATTCCGTCGGAGATGGCGATGGTGTCGAACTCGATGGGAGTTCCGCCTGCCGCCCGGACGCCTTCCTTCACACGTTCCGCCAGGGCTTTCAGATGGAAATTACAGGGCGTCACTTCGGTCCAGGTATTGGCAACGGCCACGAGCGGGCGAGCCAGGTCGGCGTCGGTCAAGCCGGTGGCTTTCAGCATCGCCCGTGCCGGCGCGCGCGAAATTCCTTTCTTGATTGCGTCGCTCTGCATGAATACCTGCCGTCTCCTCCTGGGCACTTAAAACAAAAAGCCCCGCGGCCTGCTGTCAGGTGCGGGGCGTTTCCGTCTAAGCCTTGCCTAGACGGGTGGCCCGCACCCGCTGATTCGCACGTCCGTAAGGCTGATTACTGGCTGCATAAATTCATGTCGCGCGTGGCGCACGGGTCCTTTCGTGGGCCGCTATCTGGACGGGGAAGAGCACTCGGAACATCCCGCCTCGCAGGCAGTAAGCCGCAGAAGTGAGGATTAGTCAAATTTGTAATTCTTGCGAATAATATAAACTTTACTTATGGCGGGGGCGCTCCACAAATGCTCTTGACGCGGCCGCCGTCCTCTCGTATAGTGTGCTTGCGATTTCGAGTGCAGGATTTGTTTCAGGAGACTCTGGACCGCGCGATGCGATTTTATTTTACACGTTACGCCTATCGTTACCGCTTCTCGTTTACGGGGAGCGGGCCGGCGAAACGTGCGCGGGTGAGGTAAGCAAGAGCAGCTAAAAGCCGCACAAAGTTTCGAGACACCGGGCCGCGACCTTCCAAAGAGGACGCGGCCTTTTTTGTTTTCCAGCGGATGTCCCGGGATCGCACCGAAAAGGGACGGGCCAAATGAAGATCAAGAACTGGCGGAAGAAAATTGACGCCATCGATACGGCAATGCTCCAACTCTTGAATCTGCGCGCGGAGCTTGCGCTGGAGGTGGGCAGGCTGAAAGGGGAGCAAGGCCTGTCGCTTCGCGTTCCGGCGCGGGAGCAACAAATCCTCTCCCGCATGAAGAAGCTGAATCCCGGTCCACTAGCCGAGGAATCGGTGGGAAAAATCTACCAGTTGATTCTGGACGAATCGATTCGCACGCAGGAGCGAAACGGTTGCGGAAAGTCCGGCCAGAGCAGCCAAGCCCGGCGGAACGGAAAACGGCGAAAGGCGGCAGCGGCATGACCGTGAGAGCCAACTCCCGGGTGGCCTTCCAGGGTGAGCGCGGCGCCTTCAGCGAGGAAGCCGCGGTGAAACTACTCGGCGAACAAATTGTGCTGGTACCGCAGCCCACATTCGAAGCGACATTCGCGGCTGTGAGCGGCGGCCTTGCGGAGTTCATTCTCTCCCCGATCGAAAACAGCCTGGCTGGCTCCGTCCACAGGGCTTTTGATCTGCTTGTCGAAAGCGGACTTAGTATCATCGGTGAAGTGGTGATTCCGATTTCCCTGAACCTGATCGCGCTGCCGGGAGCAACGTTTGAACAGATCACCGCCGTCGAATCCCATCCGGTCGCGCTCGCGCAGTGCGAGAAGTTCTTCCGCGCCCACCCCCGGCTGAAGCGAATCGCAGCAGAGGATACCGCAGGCAGCGTCCGCGAAATCATGCGGGCGGGAGAGCCGGCGAGCGCGGCAATCGCCAGCCGCCGTGCTGCCGAAATCTACGGCGGGAACATCCTGCTGGAGCACTTGGAAGACGACGCTGAAAACTACACGCGTTTCCTGCTGCTCTCCGCCTCCCCGAACGGCACAGCCCCGGCGAACAAGCTCTCTCTGGTGTTTCAGCTTCCCCACCGCCCCGGGTCGCTGCATCGCGCGCTCGAAGTTTTTGCGCGCCGCAACATCAACTTGATGAAAATCGAAAGCCGGCCGATCCACGGACGCCCGTGGGAATACCGGTTCTACATAGATCTGCAGGCGTCCATCTCCGATCCGGAGGTTGACGCGGCGATCGCAGAGCTCGGGAATCATGCGGTGAACCTGAAAATTCTTGGATCGTATCTATCGGCAGGAGAGCGGGGCGGCAGAAGTGCAGAGCGGTAAATCACACTAGAGACCAGCGAGGGTACAAATCATGATCGTCAATATGGCGGTAGGCGCAACAGAAGCTGAAATCGATCACGTCGTG
>JBGPZR010000414.1:0-2475 GCA_041493845.1 Terriglobia bacterium
CTCTTGCGTGACGTCCTCGGCCACAGCGACATTGCCGCTCATGTGCAGCGCAAAGCGAAAAATGGACGGATGCCTGCGGCGGTAGAGGAGCGTGAAGGCGTCCTCATCGCCGGCCATCATTCGCCGGAGCAGGCCGTCATCGGTCAATTCAATGGCCTTGGTCATCTCGACTAGTTCGACGGCTCGCCGTGGTTCTCGTTACATATTCCGGCGGGAGGCAGAAAAAGTTCCCCCAATTGGAGAGACCTCGCGCGGTGAACCCTTGGCGGCCAGATTCCCTCCTTCTTTGGATGTAGCGAGGCCCTGAAAACGTTGGTGGCGGGGTTTGCGGACTCGGTCCAGCAATCAAATCAAGTTTGAGAGCCGGAAGGGCGCATCATCTTGGCGGCCATTTTCACGACGAAGCCGCGCGGGGCGAGGCGTTCGGTCTCCAGCAGAATGCGGTTCATGGCGCCGGAAACGACATAGGATTTTCCGCGGGCGAGGGCTTCGAGGCCGACGCGCGCGACTTTCTCGGCCGTTTCGGCGACGCGAAAGGGGCGATCGGGTTCCTGCGCCACCTGCTGGAATTCCGTCTCCGTGGAGCCGGGGCAGAGGGCGCACACGCGCACGCCGAACTCGCGCACCTCCTCCGCGACGGCCTGCGCGAAGAGAAGATCGAACGACTTGGTGGCGGAGTACACGGCGAGAAACGGGACGGCCTGGAACGATGCCGTCGAACCGACGATCAGAACGTCACCATGCCGCCGCGCGACCATCGCGGGAAGATAGAGGCGCGTGAGGTGCACGACGGCGGAGCAGTTCACCTGGATCATGTCCAGCATCTTCTCGACGGGTAGTTCGTGGCTATGGCCGTATGCGCCGAAGCCGGCATTGTTGATCAACAATTCGACTTCGATATTTTTTCTCGCGGTGAAGGCATGAATTTCTCCGGGGGCTTCAGGCCGCACCAGGTCGGCGACAAAAACTTCCGTCTGTACTTGATGCCGGGCGGACAATTCGGCGGCCAATTTCTGCAGGCGATCGGCCCTGCGCGCTGTGAGGACCAGGTTCGTTCCTCCGGCGGCCAATTGCTCCGCCAGCGCCCTCCCGATTCCAGCGCTCGCGCCGGTAATGAGCGCCCATTTGCCGCGCCATGCAGTCGTCACGGATGCCTCCGGTGAATAAAAAGGAATCAGACCACAAACTGGGATGGTTCGGAAGCGGGAAATTCGAGTGGAGGGATTAGACGTGGTCAACGCGTGCGCGAGGGAGGACCGTGTCGCGGATGCGGAGGCCCTGCTCTTTCATGTGGTCGAGGAGGCGGCGCGCCCAGACGAATTCCGCGGCCAGAAGACCGAGGCCGAGAATGATCGTCAGCCACCCGGGGCCGGGTGTGACGATCATGATGACTCCCAAAGCGAGCAGGGTGAAGCCAAAGAGAATCTTGAGGAAACGCTTGGTCTGTTGGAGCGTCTTAAAGAGCATCAGTTCAATCCGAATCAGGCGGCAAATTCCGCCTCTACTGCGACTCACCCGGTTAGATGCAGCTCTGCCGGTCCAGGCTGCAAGGGAGCACGCAGAATTCCATCCTCGAGCTATTGTGCGCCCTCTTGCAGGCTCCCGGCACGCTGCTGATAATGGACTTCGAGCGGGACGGCCGGGCACGCGCTCTACAATCGTCTTCACGGTTGGAATATTCCCGGCAATCGAGGAGCAAAATGGAACTCCTGAGCGTGCGCATGGAAATCCCCGAGGGTGCAAACCTGATCCTCGGCCAGACTCACTTTATCAAGACGGCGGAGGACTTGTACGAAGTGGTGGTCAATACGGTACCCGGGGCTAAATTTGCGGTGGCGTTCAATGAAGCCTCGGGACCCTGCCTGATCCGCGTAGAGGCGAATGACGAGGAGCTGCGCCGCGCGGCGATTGCAAACGCACAGGCCGTGGGGGCAGGCCACCTGTTCGTGCTGCTGGTGCGGCAGGCGTATCCTATCAATTTGTTAAGCCGCGTGCGGGATTGCTTCGAGGTGTGCTCGATCTACTGCGCGACTGCCAACCCGGTGGAGGTGCTTGTCGCGCAGACAGCGCAGGGACGCGGCATTCTCGGCGTGGTGGATGGCAACTCGCCGAAAGGAGTGGAGGGGCCGGAGGACAGGAAGCATCGGCACGAATTTGTGCGGAAGATCGGTTACAAGCTGTAAAAAATTGCTGCACGGCGAGGGCTGGCGCCGAACCTGGTGCGGCTAGAACTTGTATACGATCCCGGCGAAAGCTTTCGGGCTGTACTGATAGGTGCCGAAGAAGTGCGAGCCCACCATGTCCGCCCCGAAGCGCAACGCCCAGCGGCTGCGCAAGACATTGATGTCCGCTCCGCCGCCGGCTTCGTAGGCGAACGCGCCCTGCTTGCCGAACGACGTCTGGGGCGTCAAGTGCGCGTAGCCGAACAGCACGTGCCCCCACAACTCCAGACCGCGCGGCCCTGCCCAGCGGAAC
>JBGPZR010000368.1:0-2916 GCA_041493845.1 Terriglobia bacterium
AGCTACCAGGAAGTTCGCGCCGAGGGCATCGAAGGACTCCACCGGCACATTGTCGAAATCGTTCCGCAGCTCGCGAAGCATGTTCAGGCACTCACGGACTGGCATCAAATCTCGCTGCTATCTGTCGAGTCGAGCCGTTGCCCCGTCTGGTACAAAACCGGCCTGCTCTTGATTGGCGATGCGGCGCACGTGATGTCGCCGATCGGCGGCGTCGGCATCAACTATGCAATCCAGGACGCCGTCGTCGCCGCAAATATTCTGACGAAGCCGCTTCTCTCCGGCCAGGTGAGCCTCGAAGAGCTAAAGAAAGTCCAGAGCCAGCGCGAATGGCCCACTCGCATCATCCAGTTTTTCCAAGCGCAGGCGCAGAAGGGCATCGTCGCCAACGCGCTCCGATCGCAACAAATGGTGCGCATCCCTTGGTACGTTCGAGCTTTCTTCCGCATCCCTTACCTTCGGGATTTGCCAGCCCACCTGGTCGCCTTCGGGCCCGTGCGCATCCGCGTGGAAAACTGAACGCCTGATCCGTTGATGCGTCGGTCGCACTCCAAGGGAATTTCCCTCCTCCGCCCCGCAACTTGCTAAAATCCCCTTCGATGGTTGCCTCATCCGTCCTTCCATCGCCCGATTCGCAGGTGTGGCTGCTCATCTGCCCGGAAGACGCAGAGGACTCCACGCCGCCTGATCCTTTGCCTCGCCGCCCTCGCGAACCCGACACGTGCAAGAAATCCGCGCCCGAGATTTGGCTTTTGTGAGGGACGCTCCGCCATGATCGCCCTCCACCTCTTCGCCGTTCTCCTGCTGGTCGGCATGAACGCCTTTTTCGCCGCCGCCGAATTCTCTCTCGTGGCCGTGCGGCTTTCGCGCGTCCGCCAGCTCGTCGAAGAAGGTGATCCCCGCGCGAAGATCGTCGAGGCGCTCCTCGGCGATCTCGGCCGCGTCGTTTCGGGAGTGCAGGTCGGCATGACCATCGCCAGCCTTTTGCTGGGTTATTTTGGAGAGACCACGCTCTCGGGAATTCTCTCGCCGCTCGTCGCGCAGATTCCTCGTCCCTGGGCCGCAGTGGTGGCCCACAGCGTCGCGCTCACCATTTCCTTTGGCCTGCTCACCGTCTTGCATGTCATCCTCGGTGAACTCGTGCCCAAGGGTCTCAGTCTCGCGCGTGCCGAGCGTGTCGCGCTGCTCATCGCGCGCCCTTTCCACTGGTTCCTCGGAACGTTTCGCTGGGCGATTGACTTGCTCGACGGCGTCGCTGAAACAATAGTTCGCGCACTCGGTGTTGTCTCGCCACACAGTCACACGCTGGTGCGCTCCACCGAAGAGCTTCAGGTGATGGTCCAGCAGGCGCATGACCGCGGCCTGCTCCCCGCCGCCGAGGTGAAATTCATTCAGAGCGCCATGGAGCTCGGCCAGGTGCAGGTCCGCGAAGTGATGGTCCCTCGCCCCGACGTTCACGCCCTGCCGGCCAACGCCAACCTGGAAGACACCATGAAAATGTTCGCCACCACGCAGCGCTCGCGCATCCCGGTGTACGAAGGCACGCTCGACCACATTCTCGGCTTCGTGCACATCAAAGACATGATCTGGATTCTCCTCGAGCGCGCCCGCCGCGCCGAAGAGCGCCTCCCCGCACCAGAATTTCACTTGCGCAGCCTGCTCCGCGATGTCTTGATCGTTCCGGAGACGAAGCCCGCCAGCGAGCTCCTCCTCGAATTCCGCGCCCGCCGCACTGGCCTCGCCATGGTCGTGGACGAATTCGGCAGCATACTCGGCCTGGCCACCCTCGAAGACATCCTCGAGCAGATGGTCGGCGAGATTCACGACGAATTCGACGTGGTCGAGCGCCCCCTCACGCTTCCCGACGGCTCGATGATCTTCGACGCCGCCCTCAACGTCCGCGACCTCCAGACGCAGTACAACATCTACATTCCCGATGATCCCTCCTACGAGACCATCGGTGGCTTCATTTTGAATCGCCTCGGATTCATCCCGCGCGGCGGGGAAAGTTTTGAAGCGGAGGGGTACCGTTTCACGGTAATGGAAATGGACCACCGCCGGGTCTCGCGCGTGAAGATCAAGGCGCTCCGCGTCGCGCCCGCGCCTCTGCCTGCCGATGCCGCGCCCACTTCAGCCGCGGATGGCAAATCAAAATCTGATTCTGCCGAGAAACATGCTCCTGCCCCGCATAAAAAAGCAAAGGCCGCCGGGAAAAGCCGCCGGGAGTCCAGCGCAAAGGCCGCTAGAGAAACCGGCCCGGAAACTGACCGGGGAAGTGGCCGCGAACAATGATGCGCTTCCTCTCCCTCCGTCTGCTGCTCGCGCTCCCTGCGCTCTGGCTCATCCTCACCATGGTTTTTCTGCTGGCGCACATTGTCCCCGGCGACCCGGTGCAGCAAATGCTCGGCGAAGGCGCGCGCGCGGAGGATTTGCAGCAGCTTCGCCACACGCTCGGCCTCGATCTTCCGCTCGGAGTGCAATACGGCCGCTACCTCGCCGGAATTCTCCGCGGTGATCTCGGTGAATCATTCCGTTTCCAGCAACCGGTGCTCCGCGTGGTTGCGTCGCACTATCCGGCCACACTCGAGCTCGCTATCGTCGCGCTATTTGTTTGCGCCGCGATTGGCATTCCCGCGGGAATGCTCGCAGCTCAGCACCGCGGCTCTGCCACCGACGGCGCCATAGGTGTTCTCACGCTCTTCGGCCTCTCCGTGCCAAACTTCGCGCTCGGCCCCGTGCTCATTCTCGTTTTCTCGGTGTATCTCGGCTGGCTGCCTGTGTCGGGTCGCGGCGGAATCTCGCACTTGTTTCTGCCGGCCATCACTCTCGGCGCCGCGCTCGCCGCCATCCTCACGCGCATGGTGCGCACCTCCGTGATCGAAGAGCTTTCGAGCGACTACGTCCGCACCGCCCGCGCCA
>JBGPZR010000313.1:0-3473 GCA_041493845.1 Terriglobia bacterium
AGGATCTGCGCGCCGAGGCTTTCGAGATCCGCCTGCGTCTGGCCCTTCACCGTCGCGGCAGTGCCGACGGGCATGAAGGCAGGCGTTTCGATCATGCCGTGCGGCGTGCTCAGGCGTCCCAGGCGCGCGCCGGTTGGGTCCCTGGCCAGAACTTCGAAATGAAAACTCATCCGGGGGAGTGTATCAGGAACGCCGGACACGGCTCGAGTGGAGAGGGCGAAGCAAAATCATGCGGGGATTTGCGGGACGGCCGCCAGCAGCGTCTGCGTATAGGGATGCTGCGGCCGGGTGAGCACCTGCTCTGTGGGGCCCAGCTCGACGATCCGGCCCGCTTGCATCACGGCGACGCGCGTCGCCAGTTGTGCCACCACCGGCAGACTGTGCGAGATCAGGATGAGCGTCAGAGAGAATTCGCGCTGGAGCCGGGCGAGCAATTCGAGAATTTGCGCGCCGACGGAAACGTCGAGCGCCGAAACCGGCTCGTCCGCAATCACCAGCTCGGGACGCAGAATCAGCGCGCGCGCGATGCCGATGCGCTGGCGCTGCCCGCCGGAAAATTCGTGCGGGTAGCGATCGAGCGCTTCAGTACCAAGTCCGACGGCAGCGAGCATTTCCGCGGCGCGAGCGCGACGCTCAGCGCCTGAAAGTTGCGGCTCGTGAATGGCCAGCGGCTCACCGACGATCCCGCCCACGCGCAGCCTGGGGTTCAGCGAGGCAATCGGATCCTGAAACACCATCTGCATGCGGCGGCGGAGCGCGCGCAGCTCCGCGCCCCGCGCACCCAGCCAATCCTGCCCGCGGAAACGGATCTCGCCCGCATCGGGTTCGATTAGGCGCAGAAGCATGCGCGCAAGCGTCGTCTTGCCGCAGCCGGATTCGCCGACGATTCCGAGTGCCTCGCCGCGGGGCATCGCGAAACTCACGCCGTCCACTGCCGCCGCGCGGCGCGAGGATTGCGTGAACGCGCCCGACGAAATCGCGTAGGATTTTCGCAGCTCGCGCGCTTCGAGGAGAAGGTCGTCCGCCATGTTTAAGTTTTCTCGGCAGCCAGGAACAGCGCCGTGTTCACCATATGGATGTCAGGCGCTTCGCCGGAAGAGGTTGGGTCCGCAGCCGCGTAGCGCGGATGGAAGCCCGCGAAATCGTCCGCCATCGTTGCTTCCATCAGGCGGCGCGTTTCGATGTATGCGGGATCGCCGCGGCGCCAGCCCGCCACCTGCATCCAGTGGTTAAACATCCGCGGGAGTTCGCGGACTTCGCTCGCGAGAATCCGCAGGCCCGCCGCCGCGATCATGGCGTCGAACTCTTTCCTTCCGAGCGAGCGCGTGTGCGAGGCGTCGCGCGCAATCTCGATGCGGTTGGCCGCCTCGGCCCGTGCGGGATCTTCCGGCACGACAATGTCGATGATCCCGACGCGTCCGCCGCGCTTCACCACGCGCGCCATTTCGCGAATCGTCCGCGCGGGATCGGGGATGTGATGCAGGCTATAGCTGGTGACGGAAATGTCGAGCGAACCGTCGGCAATCGGCAGCGCCTGCGCGTCGCCGAGCGTGAACGCCAGATTGTGGAGGCCCTCCGTCTGCGCGGTGCCGCGCGCGCGAACGAGCATCGCGGGGGTCAAGTCCACGCCGCATACCCAGCGGACCTGCCGCGCAAATTGCAGCGCGAGCGTGCCGGGGCCGCAGGCGAGATCCACGACGCGGTCGCTCGGCCCGGCGGAGACAAGTTTTGCAAGCAAGTCCGCGAACTGGGCGCGATACGTGACCGCGTAGTCGCCAAACGCCTCGACCGTGCGGGTGAAGCGATCGCGTATGAGCTCTTTCTGCTGCTGGTCGCTTTTCGCGCTCATGATATTAGGATACACCGCGCGCGATGGTCTGGTGCGATGGCACGCAAATCGGGAACAGCGGCGTCGCAGTCGGCCACATGCTGCGAGCACCGTGGTGCGAAAGCGCAGCCGTGCGGCAGTGCCTCGAGCGATGGGACTGTGCCGGGAATCGGAAAAACTTTCCCCCGCTCGAGCCGCGGCGCTGCGCGCAACAGGCCTTCGGTGTAGGGGTGGCGCGGCCGCCGCAACACCTCCATCGCCGGACCCTCTTCCACGATGCGGCCCGCGTACATCACCATGATGCGATCGGCAATCTGCGCCACCACGCCCAGATCGTGCGTGATGAAGATGAGCGAAAGTTGCAGTTCCCGGCGCAGCCTGGCGAGCAGTTCGAGAATTTGCTTCTGCACGGTCACGTCAAGCGCCGTGGTCGGCTCATCCGCAATCAGGATGCCCGGTCCCACAGCGAGCGCCATGGCAATCATCACGCGCTGGCGCAGTCCGCCTGAGAGTTGATGCGGATATTGGCGCGCGCGCAGCGCGGGTTCGGGAACCGCCGCGCGTTCGAGAGACTGCACGGCCCGGCGCCGAATTTCATTTTCGTCCAGCTCCGGCGCGTGAACGCGGATCGCTTCTTCCACTTGCGCGCCGACTCGCATTACGGGATTGAGTGCCGTCATCGGCTCCTGAAAAATCATCGCGATTTCGCAGCCGCGCAGGGCGCGCATTTCCGCCGGTGCCGCAGCAACCAGATTTGCGCCGCGGCGATCGGCCGCTCCGTCTCGCTGGTGCAGCCACGCTTCGCCCTTGCGCCGTGCGCCGGGCGGCTCGAGCCCCATCATCCCGAGCGCAAGCATCGTCTTGCCTGACCCGGACTCGCCGACAATGCCGAGCGTCTCGCCTTCACCGAGCGTGAACGAAAGCTCGTTCACCGGGCGCACCCACCCGCCCGCCGTGGGCAGCTCGACGGAGAAGCCGCGGACGTCAAGCCTTGTCACCATGGAAACATGATAGCTGCGCTTGGCTTGGCAGGGCGAAGATTTGAGGTGAAAATTGCTTATGACTTCGCCTCAATGCCCGAACTGCCACGGCGCGACCCGACTTGCGGGGAACCAGCGCTATTGCCCGAGTTGCGGATGGAATCGCGACGCAGCCATCGCGAGTCTCCGCGGCAACTTGAAAATGATGCCTTTCGGCGTCGTCGTGTTCGCGGGGTTCGTGGCGTTCGTGGTTCGGGGATGGCATTTCCGGAACCCCATGCAAATCGCGATCTTCTGCGGTGCCCCCGCAATTGGCATCCTTGTGAACTACATTTATGCGCGGAAGAACCTGGTAACGTTGGAAGCGATGCCGGCGCCAGCCACCCGGCCGAGAGCAGCATCGGACGATTCCGCATCAGGGGCCAGTACGCGCGAAGCTGGTGCAGACGCCGACCTCGAGCCTTCGGTTGAGGCCAGCGCGCAGTACCAGGCGCTGATGCGCACATCACGCCCGCGCCAGATTCGCATGTCGTCGCAAGGAAAATTCGGCGTCATCGCGGGGTTGCTGATGTCTCTCGGATTTGCGGCCGTCATCGGCTCCTGAAAAATCATCGCGATTTCGCAGCCGCGCAGGGCGCGCATTTCCGCCGGTGCCGCAGCAACCA
>JBGPZR010000229.1:0-4444 GCA_041493845.1 Terriglobia bacterium
AACTGGCGCCACCTCGCACGCGCTCGCCTCGGCCCCGTCGCTGCCACCGCTACAGTGCTCGGTGTAGCCAGCCGGCGGAGATCCACGCTCAGCTCTTTCGCCGATTGGTAGCGATCCTCCCGATCCTTCTCCAGGCACTTGAGTATGATGGTTTCGAATTGTGGCGAGACGCGCGCGTTCACCGCTCGCGGGCTCACCGGCGTCCGATGCAGGATCTCGTCCGTCAGCCGGGGCGCCGAATCCTCGGTAAACGGGCGGCGCCCAGTGGCCATCTCGTAGAACACGCAGCCCAGCGCGTAGATGTCCGTGCGCCCATCCAGCGCCTCGCCTCTCAGTTGCTCCGGCGCCATGTACGGCAGCGTCCCCGCCACGCTTTCTGTCTCCGCGAAGGTCTGCGTCGCCTCGGCATCGCCCGAAGGCCGCAGCAGCTTCGCCAGGCCGAAATCCAGCACCTTCGCTTGACCCTTCGCCGTAACGAGAATGTTGCGCGGGTTCAGGTCACGGTGAACGACGCCCTGTTCGTGCGCCTCTTCGAGTGCCGCAGCCACCTGCGCGCCGAGTGCAAGAGTCTCCTTTTCCTGCATCCCGCCTGCATTCAGCTTCTGCGCCAGCGATTGCCCCGCGACGTACTCCATCGCCAGAAAATCCACGCCGTCCTGCGTGTCGAAGTCAAAGATCATGGCGATATTGGGATGCGCAAGCTTCGCTAGCACCAGGGCCTCTTTGCGGAAGCGGCGACGTGCCGCGTCATCAGCCAGCGCGCCCGCGGGCAGGACTTTCAGCGCCACGTCACGGTCTAGGCGCTCGTCGCGCGCGCGATAAACCACACCCATGCCACCAGCGCCTATCTTTTCGAGAATTCGGTAGTGTCCGAGAGTTTGGCCAATCATGCGGATGCAATTCTACTGGTGCGCTCATCTTATGGCCCGCCCTGAGGCAAGTCAACGCGCGCAATCTTGAGGCTGGTGGCGCGGCCTTCCATAAATCTGAGGTGATGCGTTCAGGTTTTCGCAAGGGTGACGTCGCTCGAGTGGAATGAATTCCCGCCGCACCAGCGAGTATACAAATCGGGAAGCGCGGGATTCGGGCAGCACGTGGGAAAGCTTAGAGGTAAAAGTTCGCCGGGGAGCAGCCATGCGCTCCCCGGCACATGTCGACACTCAAACGCTAGTGGCTCTGTTTCTTTTTCAGCGTCGTGCACATCGTCACGGCGCTCGTAGGATCGACGGCGCCCTGGCCTTCCTCAATGTGTTGGATAACGCCCTGCTTGTCGACCACAAAGGTGGTGCGGCTCGCAAATTGCTTCTCATCATTCAGGATGCCATATTCTTTGGTGATTTTGCGCGTCATGTCGCTCAGCAAGGGGAACTGCACGCCCAACTGCTTGGCGAATTCAGCATTAGCGAAGGGACTGTCAATGCTGACGCCCAAAACCGCAGTGTCATTCAGATCGATTTTGCCATTGGCGATATCAGCCTGATACGCCTTCAACTCGTTTGTTCAATTCGGACTGAAGGCCATTACGTAGAACGCGAGGATGACGCTCTTCTTTCCGCGGAAGTCGCTAAGTTTAACGGTGTTCCGGTTTTGGTCAGGCAGGGTGAAGTCCGGTGCCAGATCGCCCACCTTCAAGTGCGTCTTTGCGACTACTGGCTGCTGGGCGCTCCCCGGCACCTGCATGGCCACCGCCAACAGGAGCAAACAACCGAACAACAAGGCAAGGAGTTTCATTTGCTTCCTCCTGATCCCTAGGGTGGCCGCAACTATAACTCAAATCAAGATTTTGCATGTAAACTATCAGGTAGTGGGAGTGCTTCCATGGATGCGAAGACGCATTGGGACAAGATTTACACGACGAAAGCCCCCGAGGCGGTCAGTTGGTACCGTCCGCACCTTGAAACCTCTCTTACCCTGATCGAACGGGCGGCTGAATCGCACTCAGCCTCCATCATTGATGTTGGCGGCGGCGAATCAACCCTCGTTGACGACCTCCTCGTGCGCGGATACCAAAACGTCACCGTTCTCGACATTTCGCGAACCGCCATCGACGTGGCTAAGAAGCGGTTGGGCTCGGCCGCAAAACAGATCCATTGGCTCGTCGCCGATGTCACGGAAGCACAGCTCGAGCCCGCGGCTTACGACGTGTGGCATGACCGGGCGGTGTTTCATTTTCTTACTGCGATCGAGCAACGCGTTGCTTATGTCCGCAACGTCGCCCATGCCGTCAGGCCGGGCGGCCACGTAATTGTGAGCACGTTTGGCTCGGAAGGCCCCACAAAATGCAGTGGGCTCGACGTTGTTCGCTATGACGCCGAATCGCTGCACGACCAGTTTGGCGCGCGCTTCCGTCTTGTGGAGAGCTCCAAAGAACTGCACCGCACACCATTTGGCACTACCCAGCAGTTCCTGTATTGCTACTGCAAGGTCGAATGAACAGTATCACCCGGAACATCCCATGACCGCAGCCACATCATCCGATCTGCCGGATGTCTCCCGGCGCGTTCTTCAACTTCAAGTGCTCACCATCGTCTGGATGACCGTGGAAGCTGTCGTATCTCTCGGGACGGCTTGGAGTTCCCACAGCCCCGCCCTGTTTGCTTTCGGCGGGGACAGTTTGATCGAGCTGCTTTCGGCAGCCGTCGTGTTCTGGCGTTTTCGGTTCGAACTCAACGAGGCACGGGCAGGTCGTATTGCGGGAGTTTTGCTTTTCGCGCTAGCGGGACTCGTGATGCTGACTTCCGTTTTGAACTTTTTCGGATATCGCGAAGCGCAGCGGAGCCTGGTCGGAATTGGAATCCTGTTGGCTGCGGCAGTTGTAATGCCTTGGCTCGCCAGCCGGAAACGGCAGTTGGCACCCATTACTTCGAGCGCCGCCTTGAGGGCGGATGCGGCTCAGTCTGCCTTGTGCGCCTACATGGCCTGGATCGCTCTGGCGGGACTGCTTGTCAATGCTGTGTGGGGAATCAGTTGGGCAGATCCCGTCGCCGCTTTGGCTCTCACTCCCCTCATTCTGCGAGAGGGATGGGAAGCCATTCATGCCTCTCGATTATGCTGTGGGTGTCGTTGACCTATCGGGAGCCACAGACTAACTTCGCCACGGGCGAACTCACGGGTTTGATCTTGGCGCAGCCTTCCGCGAAGTTGCCGTGAAGCCTTTAGATTTTCGGGGTGCCGCATGGTTCGGCGTCGCTCACTACGAGCTCCCTTGCGGTTTTTGCAAGGGTGCGGGTTTTGACGTCGCTCGAATGGAATGATTTCCCCACTGCATTAGCGAAGCAGTTTCATTCGCCCTTCTAACCTCTAACTTCTCACCTCGGACCTCTAGTATCCACCGCACACACCCTTGCGCTCTGCGTCTGATCGTGCCACGCTAACTCTGGAGAATTTTCAGATGGCGGCCGACAACAAACCAGCACGGACCCAACTGGATACTTCAGACCTTTCCCGACGGCCCCTGCCCGCCCAAGCATGGAGGGCTTGCGTAGGGGGGCGGGGATTTCAAGGAAGGGCGGGGATTGATCCCCGCCATAAACGAGTCCGGGTATCTTTTCGTACCACTTGCGCTGGTTCACCCGCGCAATCTCTGCCTTGTGGGGTTGACGTCCGCACTTGCCGTCCGGACCCGTGGGCCACGGGTCGCGGGCCACGGGTCACGAATCACGGGTCACGGGGCAGCGAATTTCTAATCGCGAATGCAATATTAGAATGCCTCCTAACTCATTCAAAACAAACAACCGGCACCAGTTCTAATCGCGAAAAATCCCGAGGTCCACGCATCAAGAAACACGCGTCGGAAATGAATCTGGGAAGCGAGGCGAAGAAAAGGCTAATCGCAACAGTCCCCAATTCAGAATTTGCACTAACTCATTCACAACACTGTACTTCACCTTTTTCTAACCGCAACAAAACAGCGCATATCCTGTACAGACTCTCGGGCCGTCCCCGCACTTTTCACTGCTCCCGGCGCTTCTCTTCTCTGCAATCTCTCAGCTCAGGAATTGCAAAGAAGGGGTTGCGTCGGCACCATCGTCAGCATTTAATTCTCTTCGTGAACATGGACAGCCAAAATTCATCCTACGACTACATTGTGGTCGGAGCCGGATCAGCAGGATGCGTGCTGGCGGCCCGGCTCACCGAAAACCCGCAGACGCGGGTGCTGCTCCTCGAAGCTGGCGGGCCGGATAGCGCAAAGGAAGTTCAGATTCCGGCAGCGTTTTCGAAACTGTTCAAGACTCCGCTCGACTGGGACTGCTCGACCGAGGAAGAGCCGCATCTGAACGGCAGGCGGCTCTACTGGCCGCGCGGGAAAATGCTGGGCGGGTCAAGCTCGATGAACGCGATGATTTACATGCGCGGGAATCATCTCGACTACGAGCATTGGAAAAATCTCGGAAATGACGGGTGGGGATTCCGCGATGTGCTCCCATACTTCAAGAAATCCGAG
>JBGPZR010000391.1:0-2744 GCA_041493845.1 Terriglobia bacterium
GATCGAGCTGATCGTCGTGGGACGGAAAGGGCGCGACACGTTGCGGCGGCGCGGCTTCCACTTCGTCGGCGAATACCTGAACGTTTCGGCCAGCGTGGATTTCGGGAAAGCGAAGGAAATTTCCGCGCGCATCGCAGAATTGTATTCGAGCGGAGAAGTGGATGCTTTCTATGCGGTTTACAACGAGTTCAAGAACGTAATGGTGCAGAAGCTGCAGGCCCAGAAACTGTTGCCGATTGATCCGGCCGTGATCACCTCAGAGGCGGGCGGGCAGGAAGAGCGTACCGTGGCAGGACACGCCGGGCCCGGAAGTTCGTTGCCGATGCAGCCTGCGGCCGCGGGCACAGCACTGCTGGTGGATTATATTTACGAGCAGCCGGTGGCAGAGATTTTCGGCGGGCTGGTTCCGCGCTATTTAGATGCCGAGGTATATCGCATCCTACTTGAGTCTGCTGCGGCCGAACACGCGGCGCGCATGACGGCCATGGATTCCGCCACCCGGAACGCCCGCGAGCTGATCGACAAATTGACGCTGCAGATGAACAAGATTCGTCAGGCGGCCATTACGAAGGAATTGATCGAAATTGTGAGCGGCGCAACGTCGGCAGCTTCGTGAGTAGTGATTCGTGAATCGTGAATATCAATAGCTTCACCGAATTGACGCACTTTTCAGGAGCATTCAATGGCGACCAAGGAACAAAAGACCGGCCACATCGTCGAGGTAATCGGCCCGGTGGTGGATATTCAATTCGCGGAGCACCACCTTCCGCTGATTCACAACGCGGTGCGAATCACCAGCGAGGGCTTCGACGTTCCCACGCCGCTGGACATCGTCGCGGAAGTGGCGCAGCACCTCGGCGAAGGGCGCGTGCGGTGCGTGGCCATGAAGCCGTCCGAGGGACTGGTGCGCGGGATGAAGGTGCTGGATCTCGGCGAGCCGATATCCGTGCCGGTGGGGCGCGGGACGCTCGGACGCATTCTGAATGTGCTGGGTGAGCCGGTGGACAAACTCGGCCCGGTGAAGACGGAGAAACGCTATCCGATTCACCGCGCAGCTCCGTCGCTCGAAGATCAGTCCACGACGCTCGAAATGTTTGAGACGGGCATCAAGGTGGTGGACCTGATCGAGCCGTACTTGAAGGGGGGCAAGATCGGATTGTTCGGTGGCGCGGGCGTGGGCAAGACGGTGCTGATTCAGGAGCTGATCCACAACGTCGCGATGAAGCACGGCGGCGTTTCTGTTTTCGCAGGAGTAGGCGAGCGCACGCGCGAAGGAAACGACCTGTGGCTCGAAATGCAGGAGTCGGGCGTGGTGGTCCCCGGCAACTCGGAAAAATCACGCTGCGCGCTGATTTACGGCCAGATGACCGAGCCGCCCGGCGCGCGTCTGCGCGTCGGATTGACCGGCTTGACGGTGGCTGAATATTTCCGCGACGAAGAGCATCTGGACGTGCTGCTTTTCATCGACAATATTTTCCGATTCGTGCAGGCCGGCTCGGAAGTTTCGGCGCTGCTGGGACGCATGCCTTCCGCCGTCGGCTATCAGCCAAACTTGAACACGGAAATCGGCGAGCTCCAAGAGCGCATCACTTCCACGAAGAGCGGCTCGATCACTTCGGTGCAGGCGATTTATGTGCCGGCAGACGATTACACCGACCCCGCTCCGGCGGCCACGTTTGCGCACCTGGATGCCACCACGAACCTGAGCCGTCAAATCGTTGAGCGCGGCATTTATCCGGCCGTCGATCCGCTGGCGAGCTTCTCGCGCATCCTCGACCCGCGCATCGTGGGGCAGGAGCACTACGCCGTGGCGCGCTCCGTGAAATCCGTCCTCCAGCGTTACAAGGAATTGCAAGACATCATCGCGATTCTCGGCATCGAAGAACTTTCGGACGACGACAAGCAAACCGTGGCGCGCGCGCGAAAAATCGAGAGATTCCTTTCCCAGCCGATGTACGTGGCAGCGCAATTCACCGGCCTCGAAGGCAAGTACGTGAAGGTCGAAGACACCGTGCGCGGATTCAAGGAAATCGTCGAAGGCAAGCACGACGATCTTCCCGAGCAGGCGTTCTACATGGTCGGCACGATCGAGGAAGCGCGCGAGAAGGCGGAGAAGCTGGCCGCCGCGGCGGCTTAGTCCAGGGGCGGCGGACACAACAATGCTATCGGAGAATATCGAACTCGAAGTGGTGACGCCCGAACGCCACGTCCTCAGCGAGAGCGTGCAGTCGCTCGAGATGCCGGGAAAAGACGGCTACCTCGGCATTCTTCCCGGGCACGCGCCGCTGATTACGGAGCTCGGCATCGGCATCCTGACGTATCACAAGGGCGCCGAAGTCCGCTACCTCACAGTGATTCACGGTTACGCGGAAGTGCTGCCCGACCGTGTGATTGTGCTCGCTGAACTTTCCGAGCGGGCCGAGGAGATTGATCTCGCGCGCGTGCGCAGCGCGCTCGAACGTGCCCAGGCGGAGCTCGCGAAGGCCGGCTCGCCGGACATGGATTGGCAGGTGGCTTCCGCGGCGCTCGAGCGGGCAACCATCCGTATGCAGGCTGCCTCGACCCGTCGCTGATGCAGAGCGGAAAAGGTCAGGGTCTCGTCGGGCGCGCAGGATTTGCATCACCCAGCGCCGGAAGGTCTTCATGCGCTGGCAGTTGGGGCACGCCCGCACCCTTCCCCTCTCCCGCGCATCAAATCAATGTGGTAGAAAGAGGCTAGATAAGGCTTCGATGTCTGAAATTAC